>CAYIQU010000076.1:0-6791 GCA_964365645.1 uncultured Hyphomicrobiales bacterium
TCGGGTTTCCAACGCTTGAGCATCAGCGAGCTGGTGACCACCGACACGCTGCTCATGGCCATCGCCGCGCCGGCGATCACGGGGGTGAGGAACCCGAGCGCGGCGGCCGGAATGGCCAGTACGTTATAGGCGAACGCCCAGAACAGGTTCCAGCGAATCCGGTCCGAGGTCGCCTTCGAGATGCCGATGGCGTCCGCCACCACGCGCGGGTCGCTTTGCATCAGGGTCACGCCGGCGGTGTGCATGGCGACGTCGGTGCCCGAGCCCATGGCGATGCCGACGTCGGCCGCCGCCAGCGCCGGCGCGTCGTTGACCCCGTCGCCGACCATGGCGACGACGCGGCCTTGCCCGCGCAGCCGTTGCACCTCGCCCGCCTTGTCGGCGGGCAGCACCTCGGCCAGCACACGGTCGAGGCCGATCCGGGCGGCGACGGCGTGGGCGGTGCGGGTGTTGTCGCCGGTCAGCATGACAGACTCGACGCCGCGCTCCTTCAGCCGCCGCACGGCCTCGACGGCGCCGGCGCGCACGGGATCGCCGATGCCGATCAAGCCGAGCAATCGGGGGGGATTCACGTCCGCGACCCAGATGGCCGTGCGGCCCTCGCCCTCGATCGCTTGGGCTTTCGGCTCCAGCGCGTCCGTCGCGACGCCGATCTCGCCCATCAGCCGCCGGCTGCCGACGGCCAACGCGCGACCCTCGACGGTCGCTTTCAGGCCGCGCCCGGCCAGGGCCTCGAAGTTCGCGGGCTCGGTGAGCGGGAGATTCAGGGCTTTCGCACGGGCCGTCACGGCGCGGCCCAAGGGGTGCTCGCTGCCGTACTGGGCCGAGGCGGCCAGGCGCAACAGATCGCCCTCGCCCATCGTCCGATCGATTCCCGGCGCGGCGACGATTTCGGAAACCGTGGGTCTGCCTTCGGTGAGCGTGCCGGTCTTGTCGAAGACGACGGCGGTGACGGCGCGGGCGCGCTCGAGGGCTTCCGCGTCCTTGATCAAAATCCCGTGGCGGGCGGCGACGCCGGTGCCGGTCATGATCGCCGTCGGGGTGGCGAGCCCCAGCGCGCACGGGCACGCGATCACCAGAACCGACACGGCGTTGAGAACCGCTTGTTCGACGCCCGCCCCGGCCGCGAGCCAGCCCCCGGCGGTGACGGCGGCGATGCCGACGACGACGGGCACGAACACCGAGGCGACCTTGTCGACGAACAACTGCACCGGGGCCTTGCTCGCCTGCGCGCCCTGGATCAGGGCGACGATGCGCGCCAGCGCCGACTGGGCGCCGACGGTGGTGGCGCGGACCTTGATCAGCCCGCCGCCGTTGATCGCCCCGCCGGTGACGCGATCCCCGGTATTCTTGGCGATGGGCAGGCTTTCGCCGGTAATCAGCGATTCATCGACCTCGGTCGCGCCCTCGATGACGACGCCGTCGATGGGGAGTCTTTCGCCGGGGCGGACCAGGACGATCTCGCCGCTGCGGACCGCTTCGGCCGGAACCTCGACTTCCGCGCCGTCCTTCAGCACCCGCGCGGTCTCGGGCCGCAGTTTCATCAGCGCCCGCACGGCCGCCGTGGTGGAATGCTTGGCCCGCGTTTCCAGCCACTTGCCGAGCAAAATGAGCGTAATCACCACGGCGGCGGCCTCGAAATAAAGATTGCCTTCGCCCACGCCGCCGGGTCGCAGCAGCAGCCACAGGCTGAGCCCGTAGGCCGAGAGGGTGCCCAACACCACCAGCAGATCCATGTTGCCGGCGCCCGCGCGCAACGCCCGCCAGGCGGGACCGTAAAAGCGCGCGCCGGTGCCGAACTGGACGATGGTGGCGAGAATCAACTGGACCCAGGCCGGCAGCATCAGGACATGCACGCCGAACAGATCGCCCGCCATGTGGACGACGAAGGGCGCGGTCAGGGCGGCCGAGACGACGAAAATGTTTCGTTCGCGCTCGACCCGGCGGCGGATCGCTTCTTCCTCGGCCGTCACGTCGGGGGCGGAAACCACCAATGTCGCGGTGTAGCCCGCTTTCTCGACGGCGCGGACCAGATCGGCGGGCGCCGTGGATTCGGCGGCCTTGATGTGGGCGCGCTCGGTGGCGAGATTGACCTCCGCCGCCGCGACGCCGGGAACGGCGAGCAGCGCCTTTTCCACCCGCGCGACACACGACGCGCACGTCATGCCGCCGATGGCGAGATCGGTCGGTGTCGGTGGAACCTCATAGCCCGCACGGCGGACGGCCGCCGACAAGGCCGCGATCTCGGCCCGCGCGGGATCAAATTCGACGTCGGCCTTTTCGGTGGCGAGGTTGACGGTCGCCGAGGCGACGCCGGGAACGGCGAGCAGCGCCTTTTCCACCCGCGCCACGCACGACGCGCACGTCATGCCATTGATGGTCAGCGTGACGTGGCGGGACTCGGCGGAAATGGTTTCGGCTTGGGCGGGATCGAACTCAATGTCGGCCTTTCCGTTGACACGATTGGCGGCGGCCGTTGCCGTTGTCGGGACGAGGGGCATCTCCCTGGATGCCGGCGGCGAATAAGCAGTCATTACGTTGTTCCTTTCGTCGATCCGCCACCGCCGATACGGGGAATGAATGCCGGCACCTGTTCCGCATACCGGACATAAACGTCGCCGAATGCGGCAATCGCTTCGCCTTCTTCTTGGCGGGCGAGCCGCACGTACATCCAAACCAGGGCCGGAGACATCGCCAACGTCAACAGCGTCGGCCATTGCAGTAGAAATCCGAATATGACGAGGATGAACCCGACGTACTGGGGATGGCGCACATAGGCGTAAGGCCCCGCCGTCGCGAGCATCCGGCGTTGCTGCGCCTCGTAAAGGACTTTCCATGCGGCGGAGATCAGAATGAATCCGCCGAAAATAAAGGCCAGACTCAAGAAATGGAAGGGACCCAAATGCGGGTTGGCTTTCCAGCCGAACATCATTTCCAACAGATGTCCGCTATCGTGCGCGAACCAGTCCACGTCCGGAAACCGGCTTTGCAGCCAGCCGGACAGAAAGTAGATGGTCAGCGGGAAGCCGTACATCTCGGTGAAAAGAGCGACGAGAAAGGCGCTGAAGGCGCCGAACGAACGCCAGTCGCGAGCCGTTTTCGGCTTGAAGAAACTGAACGCAAAAATCGCGAATACGGCGGTATTCAGGATCACGAGCGACCACAGGCCGTAGGCGGGCGCGCTCTCGCTCACGGCCGTTCTCCATCGCCGGGTTTGTGGGAATTGGGGGCGTGATCCTTGCCGCGATGATGGGGGCCGTCATGACCCCGGTGCATGAAAAGATGCATCAACGGGCATAGCAACAAGAGCAAGTACGGAAAATACGGGATCGCGAGTTTCACGTGCGCTTCATGCTCCGACCACAGGAAATAACCGGCGACAGCCAAGAAACCGGCGAGCACGAAGCCTTGTTTCGAGAGCAGCCAGTGCTTGCTGCCACCTTCAGGATTGGGCATGGTGTTTGTCCTCTTCCCTCGTGATTGCCGATGACGAATATCCCCGGTCGGACGCGGCTGTCAGCGGAACCCATGCTCGTAGACGAACTCGGCGCGCACCGGCTCGGTCCGGCCCGGTCGCCGAATCTCGACTTGTATCCGGTAGGTGTCATTGGGCGGCATGATGAAGAAGTTGCCGTAGGTTAGCGTATCGGCGATGGTCATCGGGAGCAGGACCTTTTCGGAACCGCCCAGGCCGCGGCCCGCGACCCGGGCCCGGACATCGATATCCTGCCGTCTTTCGCCGCTCGCGGCGTCGAATACGGCGACCGTGACGTGATAAGAGTGCTTCCCGGGAGGCGCGGCGTGGCGTGGCATCGCCGATTTCGTTTGCTGCTGCATCATCGCCGACGGCAGCACGCCGAGATAGACGTTGAGGCCATCGACGGTGCGATACGGCTGATCGTCGGCGGCGAGTGCGCCGCCGGCCGATATCATGGCAAGGGCCAGCGCACCGAGGACGGTTTGAACGCGATGGATTAGGGTCATGGTCTTTCCTCCTTTATCGGTTGACGACGTTCGGCTTCCGCGCCACCCAGAACGTCAACAGTCCGGCCCAGCGCCCGGCCGTTTCGACCGGCTCGAATCCGGCCTTGCGGAGATAGTCGGGCACGCGACCGCGCACGTGCTCGGCGAGCGGCAAATGGAAGAGCATCGGCCAGACGGCGAGCCACCACAGCGGGTGGCCGGGCCGGTCGAGATCGACGACCACCAGCCGGCCGCCCGGCCGGAGTATCCGGTAGACCTCCTTAAGCCCGATGCGCTTCAGGTCCGGCGGAAGATGATGGATCATCACGCTCGCAAGCGCCGCATCGAAGGTTGCGTCCTCGAACGGTAAATCCTCAATCGCCGCCAACCGAAACCCCGCCGTGGAGCCGAGCCGGACGGCGTTCTCGTTCGCGACGCGGATCATGTCCGGCGCCGGGTCGATGCCCCAGACCATCCCCGCCGAGCCGACGGTCCGCGCCGCCAGCCGGGTCAGCACGCCGGTACCGCAGCCGACATCCAGCACGCTCTCGCCCGGGCGCAGCGCGGCGATCCCGATCGTGCGCGCGCGGAAGGCGGGACCCAATCCCATGGCATGGCAGACGCGGTCGTAGAAGGGCGCCATCCAGTTCAGCGTCATTCCGCGCGTCCTTGGCGCGGGGCCGAATGGCCGAGGCGGCGGTCGATCGTTCATCGGAAAAACTCCCTCGGTTCGCGGCTTGTCATTCGACGATCAATCGTCCCTTGAACATGCCCATGGCGCAGGCAAACTCATACTCGCCCGGTTCCTTGGGCATCAATTCCACGGACACGGTCTCGCCGGTCGGCAGATCGGCCGACTTGCCAAAGTCGGCGAAGATGACCTTTTCCGAGCAGGCGGCCGTTTCTTCGCGCCGGAAGTTGAGTCGCACCGGCCTGCCGGCGCGGACGACAATCGTGTCCGGCGTGTAGCCGCCTTTGACCAGGATCATCGCCTCCTGGTAGCCGCCGCTGGTTTCGGGCGCGCGCGCGCCCTTGGCGCGCTTGAGCCAAAAAAACCAGACGATGAAAGCGACAAGCGCCAAAGCGATAAGCGTGACGACCCAGCGATCCGGAGTCATGGGGCGACCCTCCTCGGCGCGAAGAAGCGGAGACGGTTGGCGTTGCTGACCACCGTCACCGAGCTGAAGGCCATGGCCGCGGCGGCGATCAACGGCGAGAGAAGCAACCCGAAGAAGGGGTACAGCAGTCCCATCGCCACCGGAATACCGAGCATGTTGTAACCGAAGGCGCCGACCAGATTCTGGCGCACGTTGCGCATGGTCGCGCGGCTGATCTCGATGGCGGTGACTACCCCCAAAAGATTTCCCTTGATCAGCGTCACGTCGCTTGCCTCGATGGCGACGTCGGTACCGGTGCCGATGGCGAAGCCGACGTCGGCCTGGGCCAGCGCCGGCGCGTCGTTGATGCCGTCGCCGACCATTCCCACCGTCTTGCCTTCGAGTTGAAGCTTCTGTACTTCGTGGGCCTTGTCGTCCGGCAGAACCTCGGCGAAAACACGCTCGACGCCGACCTCGCGCGCGATCGCCTTGGCGGTGCGCTCGTTGTCGCCGGTCAGCATAATCACTTCGATCCCAAGCTGTCTGAGCACGGCAATCGCCGCCCGCGAGTCGGGCTTGACGGTGTCGGCGACGGCGACAAGGCCGGCGGCGGCGCCGTCGATCGCGACGTACATCGGCGTCTTGCCCCCGTTCGCGAGTCGCTCCCAATCGCTGGTTAGGGCTCCGAGGGCAATGCCGCGATCGCGCATGAGCTTGGCGTTGCCGAGCAAGACCGCGCGACCGTCGATACGGCCGCTCACTCCGTGGCCGGGAATCGCGGCGAAGCCTTCGGTATCCGACAGGACCAGCTTCTTCTTCTCGGCGCCTTTCACGATCGCTTCGCCGAGCGGGTGCTCGGAGCCGCGTTCCAGCGAGGCGGCGAGCCGCAGCACGTCGGTTTCAACAAAGCCTTTCGCCACCACCACGTCGGTCAGCGCCGGCTCGCCTTTGGTGATCGTTCCCGTCTTGTCGAGGATGACCGCGTCGAGCTTCTCGGAGGTTTGCAGCGCGTCGCCGGAGCGAATCAATATGCCGTTTTCGGCGCCCTTGCCGATGCCGACCGTCAGCGACGTCGGCGTGGCGAGCCCCAGCGCGCACGGGCAAGCGATGATGAGCGTCGTTACGAAAACGATGGTCGCGAAAACGACTCGGGGCTCGGGGCCGAAATCGTACCAAGCGGCGAAGGCGAACAGCGCGAGAATCATCACCGTCGGGACGAAGTAGCCGGAGACCGCATCGACCAGACGCTGGATCGGCGCCTTGGACCCCTGCGCGTCCTTGACCATGCGGATGATGGTGGCGAGCGCCGTGTCCTTCCCCACCTTGGTTGCACGAAACTTGAAGCTGCCGGTCTTGTTGAGGGTGCTGCCGATCACCTCGTCGCCAACATGCTTTTCGACTGGGATCGATTCGCCGGTAATCATCGATTCATCGATCGCGCTTGATCCGTTGAGTATCTCACCATCAACCGGGATCTTTTCGCCGGGCCGGACGATGACAACATCCCCGACGACAACCTCCTCGACCGGCAGATCGACTTCCTTGCCGTCGCGCACGACCCGGGCGGTCTTGGCTTGGAGCCCAATCAGTTTTCGGATCGCCTCCGAAGTGCGGCCCTTGGCCTGGATCTCCAAAGCGAGACCAAGAACGACGAGCGCCACGACAATGTCGGTGACGTCCCAGAACACCTCGGCCAGCGCCGGGTCCGGGAAGAGCTCGGGATAAGCGACC
>CAYIQU010000077.1:0-6737 GCA_964365645.1 uncultured Hyphomicrobiales bacterium
CAGGCGCCCGAGAGCCCATACACGATTGAGAAAATCATGGACGCGATTCGGGAGTTGATGGACCCGCCGCCGCCCATGTATTCGGTCACCACCACTTTTTTCAAGGTGGGCAAGCGGGCGGCGATCTCGGCGGTCTTGGCGGTGCAATCGTGGACCTTGCCGCCGTAGGCGTAGCCGTCGACCGCGAACAGCACCACGGGCGCGATCTGGCCGAAGCGATCGAGCACGCCTTGCACGCCGAAATCGGGCGAGCACGACGACCACGTCGCGCCGAGGCTGACGGCGGCGAGCATGGCGATAATCGCTTCGGGCATGTTGGGCAGATACCCGGCGACGCGATCGCCCGGTTGAAGCCCGAGCCCCTCGAGCGCGGCGGCGACGCGGGAGACTTCCCGGCGCAACTCGCGCCAGCTCATGCGGCGGCGAACCTCGGCCTCGCCCCAGAACACGAAGGCGTCGGAGTCGTCATTCCGAACCAGAAGATTTTCCGCGTAATTCAGCCGCGCGTCGGGAAAGAACGTCGCGCCGGGCATCCGGTCGCCGTTTTGCAATACGGTTTCGCCCCAGGTTTCCGCCTTGATCCCGGCGAAGTCCTTGAACGAGAGCCAGAACTTTTCCGTTTCCGTCGTCGAGAACCGGTGCAGGGCGGCGTAGTCGGGGATCGCCGCGCCCCAATCGGATTGAACACGCGCCATGAAATGGACGACGTTCGTGTCCTTGATCCGCGCCGGCGAAGGCGACCAGAGGGGCCGCTCGGTCATGGCCGTCGTTCCTTCGCTCAAGTCATCCCGGCAATGCGATAGGGACGCACGTCTATTTTCCGCCAGACGTCGCCGGTGGTGTAGGGGTCGGCCTTGAGCCAGGCATCCACGCCGGCGCGGTCGGGGTAGTTCACGACCATGAGCGAGCCGATCATCTTGCCCGTCTCGTCGAGCATGGCGCCGCCCATCAGCATGACGCCGTCGTCCTTCATTTTTTTGGCGCCGGCCAAATGGGCCTCGCGGGCCTTCATCCGACGCTCCAGCGCCCCCTCGTCGGTGCCATCGTAGGCGATAACCGCGAAATGCATGACTCACCTCTCCGTTGGATGCGGCGGGCAGTATGGAACCCCCTCGACGCCTTCGCAACGGGGCGCGGACGTGCTAAAAGCCCGGCTTGCGCCGGATCCCCGGCATGGAAACACTCATTAATAAGGAGCGGCGGATGGACCCCAAAGGATGCGCGGCGATCGTCACGGGCGGAGCCTCGGGCCTGGGCGCCGCCACGGCCCGCGCGCTGGCCAAGGCCGGAGCCCGTGTCGCCGTCCTCGACCTCAAGAAAGAAGACGCCGAGAAGGTCGCCCGCGAGATCGGCGGCATCGCCGTCGCCTGCGACGTGTCGGACGGCAAAAGCGCCGAAGCCGCCGTTGCCCAGGCCCGCGCGGCGCACGGTCCCGCCCGCATCAACGTCAATTGCGCCGGCATCTGGGCCGCCGCCCGCACCGTCGGCAAGGACGGCCCCCACGCGCTGGACACGTTCGCCCGCGTCGTCGGCGTCAACTTGATCGGCACCTTCAATGTATTGCGCCTGGCCGCCACCGACATGAGCGCGGCCGAGCCGCTGGCCGGCGGCGAGCGCGGCGTGATCGTCAACACGTCCTCCATCGCCGCCTTCGAGGGCCAACTCGGCCAGGCCGCCTATGCCGCCTCCAAGGGCGGGATCGCCTCGCTGACGCTGCCGGTGGCGCGCGATCTGGCGCGCAGCGGCATCCGCGTCGTCGGCATCGCGCCCGGCCTGTTCGCCACCCCGATGATGTTCGGCCTGCCCGCGGACGCGCAGAAGGCGCTGGGCGATTCGGTGCCGTTCCCGTCGCGGCTGGGCGATCCGGCGGAATTCGCCGATCTCGTTCTGCACATCGTCGGCAACGCCATGCTGAACGGCACCAACATCCGCCTCGACGGCGCGATCAGGCTTCCGCCGAAATAAGGTCGATCGCCCGGGCGAGCGCGTCGGCGCGCTCGCTCACCCCGCCGCAGTCGTGGGTCGCGAGGACGATTTCGACCTTGTTGTAGACGTTGCGCCATTCGGGATGATGGTCCATGCGCTCGGCCGCGAGCGCGACGCGGGCCATGAATCCGAAGGCCGCGCTGAAGTCGCGAAACGTGAAATCGCGACGGATGGCGGCCCGCCCGTCGGCCTCGCGCCATGCGGAAAGGCTTGCCAGGGCGCGGGTCCGCGCCGGAGGGCTGAGTTTTTCGATCATACCCCTTCTCCTCTCTATTCCTTATGCTTCCGGTCAAGATGGGGGCGCTTGGCGGGTCCGACAAGGCGGTCTAAGCTTCGACATCCGGCCGGAGGCCCGTCAAAGGACACCGCCTTGACCCCCTTGCCCCAGAACCCGCCCGACGCCGCCGATCTCGCCCGGCTTGCCCGCACGGCGCTTTCGACGCTGCCCGACCATTTGCGCCAACACGTCGTCGCGGTCCCGATCCGCATCGAGGAATTTCCCGACGCCGAGACCGAGCGCGAGATGGGACTCGAAAGCCCGTTCGACCTGCTCGGGCTTTATCGCGGCGTGTCGCTCGACCGCAAAAGCCTCGGCGACGTGCCCCACGACATCGACATGATCTTTCTCTACCGCCGGCCGATCCTCGATTACTGGTGCGAGACGGGGGAAGACCTCTATCACATCGTCCGCCACGTTCTGATTCACGAAATCGGACACCACTTCGGCTTGTCGGACGAAGACATGGACCGTATCGAGGCCGGCCTATGACGGACCCGAACGCCGCCCTGACCGCTCCCTTGCCGTGGCAAGCCCTCGGCCGCCCGTGCGACGGCAAGGGACTCGGTTTCGCCAGCACCGCGGACGTCCCCATCGCCGACGCCCCCATCGTCGGCCAGGATCGGGCGGTGCAGGCGGTCGCCTTCGCCATCGGCATGCCGCATCGGGGCTACAACCTGTTCGTGCTGGGCGAGGAAGGCACCGGGCGCTCCACCGTCGTGCGCCGGTTCCTGGAAAAAGAGGCGGCAACCCGGCCGCAGCCCCCCGATTGGTGCTACGTCAACAATTTCGCCGACCATCGCCGGCCGAAGGCGCTGAAACTGCCCGCCGGACGCGGCCGCGACCTGCAAAGCGACATGAAGGGCCTGATCGAGGAGTTGACCGGCGCGATCCCGGCGACCTTCGAAAGCGACGATTACCGCAACCGCAAGAACGTCATCCACGAACGCTTCAAGGAGCGGCACGAAAAGGTCCTCGGCGCGTTCCAGGAAAAAGCGCAAGGCCGCGACGTCGCCCTGATCCGAACGCCGACGGGAATCGCGCTGGCCCCGACCAAGGACGGCGAGGTGCTCGATCCCAAGCAATTCGAGGACCTGCCCGAGAAGGAACAGGGGAAACGCCGCGCCGCCATCGAGGAGTTGCAGGCGGAGCTGGAGGGGATTCTGCGGGAGATTCCGCACTGGGACCGCGAACAACGCGAGCAGTTGCGCGAGCTCAATCGCGAAGTCACCATGTTCGCCGTCGGCCACCTGATCGACGAGTTGAAGGCGCGCTGGCGGGATTTGGCGGACGCGATCCAATATCTCGAGGCCGTGCGCGCCGACGTGATCGAAAACGCGCACGAATTCCTGCCCCAGGAGGGCGGCCTGCCGCCGGCGATGGAAGCGTTGATGGCGCCGTCGGCGCGGCGCGCCTTGCAGGCGGCGAGTCCCGCCTTCCGCCGCTATCAGGTGAACCTGGTGGTCGACAACAGCCCGCGCGAGGGCCAGCGGCCGGGCGCGCCGGTGATCGAGGAGGATCATCCGACCCAGCCCAACCTGGCCGGCCGGGTCGAGCACCTGTCGCAATTCGGCGCGCTGCTCACCGATTTCACCCTGATCAAGGGCGGCGCGCTGCATCGCGCCAACGGCGGCTATCTGATCCTGTCCGCGCGCAAGCTGCTGATGCAGCCGTTCGCCTGGGAAAGCCTGAAGCGGGCGTTGGCCGCCGGACGCGCGCGCGTCGAATCCCTGGGCGAGGAACTGGGCTGGGTCAGCACCGTGACGCTGGAGCCGGAACCGATTCCGCTCGACGTCAAGGTCGTGCTGGTCGGCGAGCCGATGCTTTATTATCTGCTGCACCACTACGATCCCGATTTCCACGAGCTGTTCAAGGTCGCCGCCGATTTCGACGACCGGCTCGACCGCGACGCCGCCGGCGAAGCCCACTACGCCCGGGTCGTCGCCGCGATCGCGCACGCCGAGAACCTGCCGCCGTTCGAGGCCGCCGCCGTCGGCCGGCTGATCGAGCACGGCTCGCGCCTGGCCGAGGACCAGAAAAAGCTCTCCGCCCGGATCGAGACCATCGCCGATCTGGTGCGCGAATCGGCCTATTGGGCGCGGCGCGAAGGGGCTACCGGGTTCGCCGCCGCGCACGTCGGCCGGGCGATCGAGGCTGGCATCTTTCGTTCCGACCGGTTGCGCGCCTTGATCCAGGAAACGATCCAGCGCGGCGTCCTGGTGATCGAAACGAAGGGAACCGCCGTCGGCCAGGTCAACGGCCTGTCCGTTCTCCAGCTCGACCGTTTCCGTTTCGGCCGGCCGAGCCGAATCACCTGCCGCGTCAGCGCCGGCAAGGGCCAGGTCGCCGACATCGAGCGCGAAGTCGAGCTCGGCGGCCCGCTGCACAGCAAGGGCGTCTTGATCCTGTCCGGGTTCCTGAACGCCCGCTACGGCAAGGAACAGCCGATCGCGCTCAACGCCAGCTTGGTGTTCGAGCAATCCTATTCCGGGGTCGAGGGTGACAGCGCCTCGTCGGCCGAACTCTACGCCCTGATGTCGGCGCTCGCCGATTATCCCATCCGCCAGTCTCTCGCCGTCACCGGTTCGGTCGACCAGCTGGGCCGGGTACAGGCCATCGGCGGCGTCAACGAGAAGATCGAGGGATTCTTCGACGTCTGCGCCGCGCGCGGCCTGACCGGCGAGGAAGGCGTGCTGATCCCGAAAAGCAACGTCGAGAACCTGATGCTGCGCGGCGACGTGATCGAGGCGGTCAAGGCCGGCACGTTCCGCGTCCACGCCGTCGCAAGCGTGGACGAAGGCATCGAGATTCTCACCGGCGTTCCCGCCGGCGCGCCGGACGCCGATGGCGCCTATCCGGTCGGCAGCGTGAACGCGCGCATCCTCGCCCGTCTCGCCCAATTCGCCCGCAAGGCGCGCGCGCTGGCCCTGCCCCCGGGCGAAGCGGGCGAACCGTCGCGCCTCGGCCCGCGGCGAAAAGACATCACCCCGTCATGACCCCGGCCGCGTCCGACCGGCCGCCGACGGAAGGGGACCCGGTCCCCTCGTTCCGCCGCCTGCTGTTCGTTCTCGACGCGCTTTCGGAATCGATGCCGGGGGCCGAGATCGCCGCCCTGCTGGCCAGGCGCTTCGCCGCCGATCTCGCCGCGCTTTATGTCGAAAGCGAGGACTTGGCCCGTCTCGCCGGACATCCGGGCGTCGGCTTCGTCGCCACCCGGCCGTCGGCGTTCGCGCCGCAAGGCACCCCACCCAGCTCAGAGTCCGGCCTTGCCGGCATCGCCGCCACGGTGAGGGCGAAGCGGGAAGAAGGACGCCGCGCGGTCGAGCAAGCCTCGCACGCCCGCTCGGTTCGCGCCTCCTTCGAAATCCATCGCGGCCGGATGGTAGCCGCGGTCGCCGAGCGGGCCGTGGCCACCGATCTGGTCGTCGTCGGCTGGAGCGAAAGCCTGACGGTCTTCGACGCGGCGCGGCGCGACCAACCCCCGGCGAGCGCGATCGAGGACTTGGCCGCGCGGGTTCCCGGCTCGATCCTGTTCCTGTGCGAAGGCCGTTCCCCGCGCGACGGAATCGACGCCGGCCCGGTCACCGTTTTTTTCGACGGCGGCGCGGCCGCCGGCCGCGCCGTGGAAACGGCGGCGGCGATCGCCGAATCGGACGGCGGCGCCCTGACCGTGGTGTTGGCGACGCCGCGCCCCGCCGAGGCCGCGCGCTGGCAGGAAGAAATCGCGCGGCACCTCGCCGCGACGGGCTTGCGCATCGCGTTTCTGCATCTGCCCGAGGGCGGCATGGACGCGCTCGGCGCGGCGCTGGCGGCGCTGGGCACGCGCCTGGCGGTGATCCCCGCGCCCCTGCCCAGCGACGCCGGCCCGATCACGCGGCGCCTGGGACGGCGCGGGTGCTCGCTTTTGCTGGTGCGCTGACGGATTCTCGCAGGCCTACGCCGCCGCCTTCTCGGCCCGGCGGATCGGGATGCGGGCGATCTGGGCCTTCATCTTCCTCTCCGCGTGCCAGATGTCATGAGCTACCTGCATCCGGAGCCACAAATCCGGCCTATTGCCGCAGAACTTGACCTCTGCCGCACCACCATTTCCGGTGAGACCCCGATATTCGCGCGCGCGAGGACAACCGCTTCCATGACTCAAGCCGCTCTCTGCGGCTTGTAGGGCTTGATCTTCGCGACCTGGGCCGCGATGCGTCTTTTGGCCTCCAACGTATCGTAGGCATTCTGGAGCCGTAGGAAATAACCTTCCGACAGGCCAAAGAACTTGCAGAGGCGCAGATCGGTATCGGCAGTGATATCGCGGGAGCCGCCGACGATCGCGTGGATGCGGTTGCCCGGAACGCCGATGGCATGGGCAAGTTGGTTCTGGCTCATGCCAATCTCGCTCAAGAGCTCTTCCTTGAGAATCTCTCCCGGATGCGGGTTGCGAAGCTGTGCCATGGGTACGCCCTTCCGATCGTTATGGTCTTCAGTG
>CAYIQU010000078.1:0-6699 GCA_964365645.1 uncultured Hyphomicrobiales bacterium
AACTAACTCAACAGCGACGCCAGCATGGCGTTCAGGCGCTGCCGCCCGGCGGGCGTCGCGCGCAGGACGTGCTCGTCGAGCACCAGGAAACCGCCGTCTTCGAGCCGACGCAATTGCGCGCGGTCGACGGCATCGAGAACGTCCGCGCCGCAGTGCGCGCGAAAGCGCGCCCGGCTGATACCCTCGGCGGTGCGCAGCCCGACCAGCAGCAACTCCTCGCGGCGCTGCTCGGGCGTGAGCCGGATGCGCTTGCCGGTGCCGTGGCCGATGCGGTCCACCGCGTCGAGCCAGCGGGCGGGATCGTGAATCTGGTGCGTGGCCACGGTGACGCGATCGGACGGAATGCGCCCATGCGCGCCCGGCCCGACGCCGACGTAAAATCCCCCACGCCAATAGGCCAGATTGTGCCGGCACTCGTTGCCGGGCGCGGCGTGGTTCGAGATTTCGTAGGCCGGCAGCCCGGCCTTGATCGTCATGTCCTGGGTCGCCTCGAACATATCGCCGCCGGTGTCCTCGTCGGCGGCCGGGACTTTTTCGCGATGAAAGCGGGTGCCGGGCTCGATGGTAAGCTGATACAGCGACAGGTGCCCGTGGGCGAGATCGAGGGCGCGGGCGAGTTCGCTCCGCCAGTCCGCCAACGTCTGGCCGGGCCGGGCATAAATGAGATCGAACGAAAGGCGCGGCACGGCTTTGGTCGCGATCTTCAGGGCCGCCAACGCCTCGGCCGCCGTGTGCTGGCGTCCCAATAGCCGCAGCGCGTCGTCGTCGAGCGCCTGCACGCCCAAGGACACGCGGTTGACGCCCGCGGCATGGAACGCCTTCAGCCTTCCCGCTTCGACGGAGGTGGGATTGGCCTCCAGCGTGACCTCGACGTGGTTGGAAAGGCCCCACCGTTTTTTGGCGTGCGCGATGATCGCGCCGGCCGAATCGGGGTCCATCAGGCTCGGCGTCCCGCCGCCGAAAAAGATCGTTCGGACGTGCCCCAGGTTTTTCGTTTCAAGATGGTAGTGGTCCATCTCGCGCATGATCGCCGCCCGCCAGCGGGCTTCGGGCATAGCCTCGGCGACGTGGCTGTTGAAGTCGCAATAGGGGCACTTGGCCCGGCAATAAGGCCAGTGGACGTAGAGGGCGACGCCGTCTTGGTGGCCGCGCGCGTTCACAACACCGGCTCGAAGCAGGCCGCGACCAGTTGGCGGAACGCGTCGGCGCGGTGGCTGATGGCGTGTTTATCCTCGGGCGGCATTTCGCCGAAGGTGACGGCGTGGCCGTTGGCGACGAAGACGGGGTCGTAGCCGAAACCGTGATCGCCGCGCGGCGGCCAGGCGAGCGTCCCGTCGACCCGGCCCTCGAAGGTTTCGCAGTGCCCGTCGGGCCAGCACAGGGCGAGCGCGCAGATGAAATTCGCCCGCCGGTCGGCCTGGCCCTGGAGTTCGTCCTCGATCGCGCGCATGGCCCGCGCGAAGTCCTTGGCCGGTCCGGCGAGCCGGGCCGAATGGATGCCGGGCCGGCCGCCCAGCGCGCGGACCTGAAGCCCCGAATCGTCGGCCAGCGCGGGAATCCCCGAAGCCCTGGCGGCGGCGGCCGCCTTGATCGCCGCGTTGGCGAGAAAGGTCGCGCCCGTTTCGGCGGGTTCGGACAGCCCGAGCGCGCCCGCCGCGATCACCTCGACGGCGAAGGGCGCCAGCAGGTCGGCGATCTCGCGCGCCTTGCCCGGGTTGTGGGTGGCGATGACGAGTTTCTTTCCGGCAAAGCGTCGTGCCATCGATCTGAAACCCGGCTGCGTTAGAGACCGAGCGCGGCGCGCTGCAACGCCAGCAAGTCGCCGATGCCCTTGCGCGCCAGCCGCATCAGCTCGGCGAACTGGTCGTCGCTGAACGGCGCGGCCTCGGCCGTGCCCTGGATTTCGACGATCCCGCCCTTGCCGGTGAGAACGAAATTGGCGTCGGCTTCCGCCGTGCTGTCCTCGGCGTAATCGAGATCGAGCACCGCCCGGCCCTGGTGAATGCCGCACGACACCGCCGCCACCTGATCGATCAGCGGCACGGCCTTGATGAGTCCGATCTTATGAACGCGGTCGAGCGCGCGCTTGAGCGCGACGAAGGAGCCGGTGATGGCGGCGGTGCGGGTGCCGCCGTCGGCCTGGATGACGTCGCAATCGATCTTCACCTGAATTTCGCCCAGTTGGGCCAGGTCGATCACCGCGCGCATGGAACGCCCGATCAGGCGCTGGATTTCCTGGGTGCGGCCCGACTGGCGGCCCTTGGCCGCCTCGCGGTCGGTGCGGGTGTTGGTCGAGCGCGGCAACATGCCGTACTCGGCGGTGATCCAGCCCCGGCCCGAGCCGCGCATCCAGCCCGGCACCCGGTCCTCGACGGTCGCGGTGCACAAAACGTGGGTGTCGCCGAAGCGGGCCATGCAGGAACCTTCGGCGTGCTTGCTGAAATCGGGTTCCAGCCGGATGTCGCGAAGCTGGTCGGGGGCGCGGCCGGAAGGTCTCATCGGTTCGATCCTTGAAAGTTGTTACGGCTGAAACGGAGGACGACGCTCACGCCTCGCGGCAGCGTTGGACTTCGACCGTCAGGTGAACGAGTCCGTCGTGGCCCGCGAGCATGTCCTTGTAATGCTCGGCCGTCACGGGACGGTCGGTGACGACGGAAACAATGGCGGCGAAGCGCCCGGGGCCGACGCGCCAGATGTGCAGATCGGCGATCCGGTCGGTGGAATTCGCCTCGACGGCCTGGACGATACGCTTCGCCAGCGCGGGGTCGGGGTCGGCGTCGAGCAGCGTATGGCCCGAATCGCGAAGCAGTCCCACCGCCCAATACAGGATCAAGCCCGCGCCCACCAGCCCCATGACGGGATCGAGCCAGACCCAGCCGAACAACGCCCCGCACGCAAGCGCGACGATCGCCAGAACCGAGGTCAAGGCATCGGCCAGCACATGCGTATAGGCGGCGCGCAAGTTTCGATCATGACCGTGGGCCGCGTGCGCATGGTCTTCCTCGTGGGCGTGGGCATGTTCGTGTCCATGGACATGTCCGTCGTTCCGCGAGAGCAGCGCGGCGCTGACCACATTGACGCCGAGGCCGAGAACGGCCACGGCGATGGCCTCGCTGAACGCGATGGGAACCGGGTTCGCCAAGCGCGCCGCCGAATCCCAGGCGATGAAGAGCGCGACGCCAAGAAGGACCAGCGCGCTGGTATAGGCGGCGAGATCGCCGACCTTGCCGGTGCCGAACGTATAGCGGGCATCGCCCGCGTGACGGCGGGCATAAACATAGGCGAAGCCGGAAATCGCCAGGGCCCCGGCGTGGGTCGCCATGTGCCAGCCGTCGGCGAGCAAGGCCATGGAGTTGAACATCGTTCCGGCGACGATCTCGCCCGCCATCATGACGGCCGTCAGCGCGACCACCCACCACGTCCGTCGCTCGTTGCGGGCATGGTCCGGGTCCAGGAAGGAATGGACGTGGCACCAAGGCCCGATGTTCGATGTGTGCATGGCGAAACCTTTCGCGCCGGACGATGAAACGGGTATCCCGGCGTCTCGGGGCGCACCCTAGCCCCCGCCGCCCCCGCCCGTCAAAGGCGGGAATCCCCGGGATTTGACGCCCCCCGCCCGGCTGACTACATTTTTCGCGAGGCTCTTGAAAGCAGGCCATGATCACCGAACTCAACGATCGCTCGCGCGAGGTCTTCCGCCGCCTGGTCGAGGCTTACCTCGAAAGCGGCGAGCCGGTCGGCTCGCGCACGCTGGCGAAGAAACTCAATCTTTCGCTTTCGCCCGCGACCGTCCGCAACGTCATGGCGGATTTGGAGGAGATCGGGCTGTTGTTCGCCCCGCACACCTCGGCCGGGCGGCTGCCGACCGAGGCCGGCATGAGGCTTTTCGTCGACGGCCTTCTGGAAGTCGGCAACATGGCCGCCGAGGAGCGCCGCCAGTTGGACGCGCGCTTCGCCGTCGCGGGCGGCAGCGCCGAGGGAATCCTGGAACAGGCGACGACGACGCTGTCGGGCCTTGCCCGTTGCGCCGGGGTGGTGTTCGCGCCGAAAAGCGAAACGCCGCTCAAGCACATCGAATTCGTGAGCCTCAGTCCCAACCGCGCGCTGGTGGTGCTGATCACCGAAAACGGCCTGGTCGAGAACCGCATCCTCGAGGTGCCCGCCGGCCTGCCGCCGTCGACGCTGGTCCAGGCGACCAATTATCTCAGCGCCCGGCTAGTCGGACGCACCCTCGCCGAGGGCTACGACGAGATCATGCGCGAACTGGAAGATCATCGCGCCCAGATCGACAGCCTGACCCGGCGCGTGGTCGAAAGCGGCCTGGCCTTCTGGGCGGGCGGCGCGGGCGGAAACGCGCAAGGCGGGACCTTGATCGTGCGCGGGCAGGCGAACCTGCTCGACGACGTGCAAGGCGTCGGCGACTTGGAAGCGATCCGCGCCCTGTTCGAGGCCCTGGAAACCAAGGAAACGCTGCTCAGGCTTTTATCCCTTGCGGATCGGGCCGAAGGGGTCCAAATCTTCATCGGCTCCGACACCCCCCTGTTCGGAACGTCCGGCTGCTCGATGATCGTCGGGCCGTACCGCGACAACCGCCAGAAAGTGGTCGGGGCGATCGGCGTGATCGGGCCGACGCGCATGAACTACGCCCGCATCATTCCGATGGTCGACTACACCGCCAAACTGGTCGGCCGCCTGCTCGGCTGATCCGGTTTTTTCGTCAATCCCCGCCCGCCATCTTCATAGCTCAGGCCCGCCGCTCCCATGACCGCCGATCCCGTTTCCGAAGTCCCCGCTCCCGAAACCGCCGCCGCCGTGCCGGCCGACGAGGCCGCCCCGCCGCCATCCGGCCAAAGCCCGCGCGAGGCGGAACTCGAAGCCGAACTCGCCGCTTTCAAGGACAAGGCGCTGCGCGCGCTGGCCGAGGCCGAGAACACCCGCCGGCGCTTGAGCGCGGACAAGGAAGAGGCGCTTCGCTACGCGGCCGCCGCGTTCGCCCGCGAAGTCGTGCCGGTCGCCGACAACCTGCGCCGGGCGCTGGACAGCATCGGCGCGGAAGCCCGCGCCAAGGACAAGGCACTGGATAATCTCGCCGTCGGCGTCGAGATGGTCGAGCGCAGGTTGCTGGCGGCCTTCGAGCGCGTCGGCATCAAGCCGATCGAGGCGCTGGGCCAGCGTCTCGACCCGCATCGGCACGAAGTCATGTACGAAATCGAGGACAAGGCCCAGCCGTCCGGCACCGTGGTTCAGGACCTGGAAACCGGCTACGTCATTCACGACCGGCTCTTGCGCGCGGCCAAGGTCGCCGTCGCCAAGGGCGGCCCGGCCGCCGCGCCGATGCAAAATCAAGGCGGTCCCGCGCCGACCCAAAGCCAAGACAGCGCCGTTTACGACAAGCCGACGCCCGAGACCGGCACCACGCTTGACGAGCAACTCTAACCCCGATCGCGCAGGAGACCCGTCATGCGCCGCATCGTCTCCGCTTTCGTTTTCCTTTTGGCCGTCGCCGCGCTCGCGCCGCGCGCGGGCGCCGCCGGCGACATGGACGCGATGCTTTACAAGGACCCCAACTGCGGCTGCTGCGCCGAGTACGCCAAGCACCTGCAAGGCGAGGGCTTTGCCGTGACGGTCAAGGAAACGACGGCGCTGGACGCGCTGCGCCGCATGGCCGGCGTTCCCGACAAGCTCGCCTCGTGCCACACCATGACCCTCGGCGGCTACGTGGTCGAGGGCCACGTCCCGGTCGCCGCGGTCCGCAAACTGCTCGGCGAAAAGCCCGCCGTGCGGGGCATCGCGCTGCCCGGGATGCCGCTGGGCTCGCCCGGCATGAACGGCGCCAAGGAAGGCCCCTTCGTCGTCTACGAGATCGGGTCGCGCGACGAGGTCAGCGGCAAGCCCAAGGTCTTCATGGTCGAATAGGGCGGCGCGACAGCGGAAATCGTTCCGCCCCGTTAACCATATCGATCCCGCCCGCCGTTCGTTCCCCCGCGCGGCGGCGGAAAACGCGCCAAAAAAGCAGGGGAGGCGTTGCGGCGTCCCGGCCCCCCGCATATATAACGCCCGGACATTCGCGGCGCCCAAAAGGCCGCCTCGCCAGGGGCCCGGGCGCCGGTTGAAACAAGGCCCGCTGCAATAATTAAGGACGGATCATGAGCAAAGTCATCGGCATCGACCTCGGCACCACCAACTCCTGCATTGCGATCATGGAGGGCAAGACCCCGAAAGTGATCGAGAACGCGGAAGGCGCGCGCACCACGCCCTCGATGGTCGCCTTCACCGACACCGGCGAGCGCCTGGTCGGCCAGCCGGCCAAGCGCCAGGCGGTGACCAATCCGACCCGCACGCTGTTCGCCATCAAGCGCCTGATCGGCCGGCGCTTCGACGATCCGATCACGCAAAAGGACATGAGCCTGGTGTCCTACAAGATCGTGCGCGGCGACAACGGCGACGCCTGGGTCGAGGCCGAAGGCAAGAAGTATTCCCCCGCCCAGGTCAGCGCCTTCATCCTGCAAAAGATGAAGGAAACCGCCGAACGCTATCTCGGCGAGCCCGTGACCCAGGCGGTCATCACCGTTCCCGCCTACTTCAACGATTCCCAGCGCCAAGCGACCAAGGACGCAGGGCGCATCGCTGGCCTGGAAGTACTGCGCATCATCAACGAGCCGACCGCGGCCGCGCTCGCCTACGGCCTGGAGAAGAAGC
>CAYIQU010000079.1:0-6627 GCA_964365645.1 uncultured Hyphomicrobiales bacterium
GCGGTGGATTTTCCAATCGATGTCCTTTTGCCGGTAGGGATCGTGGAAAACGCCGTTGATGCGCAACGCCGACGAGAGCGCATCCGCCTTCGGAACATCGGGTCGCTCGGACTTACGCCCCAGCAGCATCAGGACGACGATGCCCAGGATCGTTCCGCCGAGCGCGAATTCCACGACCTTCAACGGCAAGGCGAGGCCCACCTGGGCCCCCGCGACGGCGGTAATGGAAGCGATCAAACCCAGCGGCAGGGCCAATCTCAAGTTCGCCATGCCGCTGCGCAAGAGGCCCGGCCCCGCCGCCAGCGCGCCGGCCAGCGCGACCAGCAATCCCGCGCCGCGCACGAAATCGAGATGAAAGGGAAAGAACCCGCCGATCACCGGCACGAACAAAACGCCGCCGCCGATGCCCCCCAGCACGGCGACGATGCCGAGCGCGAAGGAAACGACGAAGAGAGCGATCGCCCACCCCCACCAGGGAAGGGCCGAGGTCGCCTGATCCGCGGCATGGGCAAAATCCGGAACCAAGACAAGAATCGGCGCGCCGATCAGGGCCAGAAGCGGCGTTCCGCTCCCCTTTCGCACGCCGTTCATCGTCCGCCTCTTGGTTCGCGCCGGTCCGAAAACATGCCCGCCCTTCCGGGCCGATCAGGCCCGGCAAAGAGTCCGCATGTCCTTAAATTAAAGCAATTTTCAGCGGACGACCATGACCGAATGATGGGCCTCGTCGAGAACGGTCGAGGCGACGCTGCCCTTGACGAACCGGAGAAAGCCGCGCTTGCCCGAATCGGCCAGCACGATGACGGAGAAGTCCTGGCCGGCCTGGATGATTTCCTCGGCCGGGACGCCGACAGGGGTGAGCTTATTGAGAACGGGAATGCCGAGACCGGCCAGCATGTGCGCCGTCCGCTCGACGTTCTCTTTCGCCTTGACCAGCGCGCCGTCGTCCGTCACCACCGAAATCAGCGAAATCGCGCAATTGCATCGGCTGGCGATCATGGCGTCCCGGCGCGCGGTCTCCATCGCCCGGTCCGAGCCGTCGGTGCAGATCAGATGGCCGTGGCCTTCCTCCAACGCGCTCGCCACCAGGACCGAGCACGGCGCCCGCCAGGCAATCCGGTCGGCCACCGATGGGTCCCATATGGATTTGGCGAGACTCTGCTCCTTGCGCGAAGCGCCGAGGATGATCAGGTCGTAACGGCCGATATCCCATTGATCGAGGATTCCCTTGACGGGATCGTCCGACACCTTGAGTTTCAGAATGACCTTTTTGCCGGCGGGATTGGTATAAACGATCTTGTTGTCGCCAAGCTCGTCGCCCTCGACGTCGACGTGGCCGACTTCTTCCTGCCAGCCCCGGTCCTCGACCGCTTGCACTTCCAACAGCAGATCGCGCGCCTTGCGCAAATGACGGATGCCGGGAATCTCAAGCCCCCAATGGAGCATGTCTTCGTGCGCCAGGCGCTCTTTCAAGCCGTTGATCCTGAGCCCCTCTTCCGGCGAGCGCACATTGACCACCACCAGGTCCGCGTCGTTGCCGCGCCCGATGCGGGCGGCATAGCGGAGCGCCCGATGGCTTTCCTCGGTGCCATCGATGCAAACAAGAATACGGAAGCGTTTATCGGCTTGGGCCGCGGGTGCGGGTGCGGCTTCGGCGGCCGACGACATCGGTCCCATGGCATTCCCTCCCGATTTGTCCCCCTGGAACGGTTGGGCCCGTTCTCATGCGCGCGGGGAATTGTTGTCCGGCGTCGAGTTTACCCGAAATTCGCTCCGCCACGCCATGCAGGGCCAAAACCGACGACGCTTCATCGACTTGCCGCAAGCGCACAAAATGAACCCGTGTCCGAATCCGGCCTTTCGCGGCCCGTGGACGATCCCGAACCGTCTTTTTAGTCAGTACGCCCCGCATAGCCGTCGCGGGTTTGCGGCAACTTCCAGCCGAGAACTTTCGAGGCGACCAAGGTCCTGAGAACCTGGGCCGTGCCCCCGCCGATGGTGAACATGCGCACGTCGCGGGCCATCCGTTCCAGCGGCAAATCGCGCGAATAGCCGCGCGCGCCGTAAATTTGGAGCGCGTCGTTGACGATCTTGATCGCCGCCTCGGACGCAAAAATCTTGGCCTGGGCGGCGAGATCGGGATCGGGAAAGGCGCTGCCCGCGGGGCCGCGCGAGCGCGCCGCCGCGTACAGCATCAACCGCGAGGCGGTCAGTTGCGTGCGCATGTCGGCCAGCATCCATTGCAAGCCCTGGAATTCGCCGATCGGCCGCGCGAATTGCCGCCGGGTCTTGGCCCAATTGACCGCCAGATCGAACGCGCCCCCGGCCACGCCGATCGCCACGGTGCCGGCGCCGACCCGCTGGCTGTTGTAGGCGTTCATCAAGTCGCGAAAGCCGCGCTTGAAACCCGACGGCGGCAAGACCGCCATCTCCGCCGGAATTTCGAGGTCCTCGAAGATAACCTCGCCTTCGGGAATGCCGCGCAGGCCCATGGTCGGCTCGCGCTTGCCGACGCGCAGCCCTTTCGATTCGCCCAGGACCGCGAGAAAGCCGCCGATGCCGAGGTCTTCGCCCTTTTCGTCGAACACGCGGGCAAAAATAAAGTGCAACTTGGAAACGCCCGCGCCGGTGATCCAGTGCTTCTTGCCGTTGAGGATATAGGTATTCCCCCGCTTGACCGCGCGGGTGGTCATGGCGGTGGCATCGCTGCCGGCGTCGGGCTCGGTGATGCAGATGGCGGGCTTGTCGCCGGCCAACACCATGTCGGCGGCCAGTTTCTTCTGGCCCTGGTTGCCGTAGGCCATGACGGTCGAAATCGCGCCCATGTTGGTTTCGACGACGATGCGCCCGGTGACGGTGCAGGCCTTGGCCATCTGTTCGACGACCACGACCGCGTCCAGGAACGAGCGCCCCTGCCCGCCGTACTGGCGCGGGATCGTCATGCCCACGAAGCCGGCGTCCTTCAAGGTCTGGACGTTGTCGAAGGGATACTGCTCGCTGCGGTCCACCGCCGCCGCGCGCGGGGCGATGACGCCGGTCGCCACCTCGCCGGCGCGCGCCTGCAAGGCGGCTTCGTCGGCGCTCAAGTCGAGGGACATCGGAACTCCTTCCTCTTTCTCATACGCGGGGAGGAGCCGAGATTAGCGGCAGGCCTCCTGGCCTGCACGAAGGATTTTATCCGCCGTCAGGCGACGACCTTGCGGATCGCGCCGATGGTGGCGGCGTAGTCGTTGCCCTTGAACACCGCGCTGCCCGCGACCAGAACGTCGGCCCCGGCCTCGACCACCGCGCGGGCGGTTTCGGCGTTCACCCCGCCGTCCACTTCCAACTCGATCGGGCGGCGGCCGATCATCCGGCGGATGCGGCTGATTTTCTCAAGCTGCGACGAAATGAAACTTTGCCCGCCGAAGCCGGGATTGACCGACATGACGAGGATCAAGTCGAGCTTGTCGAGAACGTATTCGAGCGCGTTCTCGGGCGTCGAGGGATTGAGCGACACGCCCGCCTTCTTGCCCAGGCCCTTGATCACCTGAAGGCTGCGATCGAGATGCGCGTCGGCCTCGGCGTGAACCGTGATGATGTCCGCGCCGGCCTTGGCGTAGTCTTCCAGGAACGGCTGCGCCGGATCGATCATCAAATGCACGTCGAAGACTTTCTTCGTGTGCGGGCGGATCGCCTTGATGATCGGCGGGCCGAACGTCAGGTTGGGCACGAAATGCCCGTCCATGACGTCGATGTGCACGTAATCGCACCCGGCCGCGTCGATGGCCCGCACCTCCTCGCCCAGACGGGCGAAATCGGCGGACAGAATCGACGGGGCGATCTTGACGGTGCGCGCCATGGGGGCCTGTGCCTTCTCAGTGGACCTTGGGATCGAGCTTGCCCGCGGCGTAACGCTTGGCCATTTCCGACAACGGCACGACCTTGATCTTGGACGCCTGGCCGGCGGTGTTGAATTCCTGGTAGCGGGCTTCGCAGAGCTTCTGCATCGCTTCCAGCGCGGGCTTGAGGAACTTGCGCGGGTCGAATTCCTTCTTGTCCTCGGCCAGAGCCTTGCGAACCTGGCCGGTGATGGCCATGCGGCAATCGGTGTCGATGTTGATCTTGCGCACGCCGTGCTTGATGCCGGTCTGGATTTCGGAGACCGGCACGCCGTAGGTCTGGGGCATGGCGCCGCCGTACTTGTTGATGATGTCCTGCAAGTCCTGCGGCACCGAGCTGGAACCGTGCATGACCAAATGCGTGTCGGGCAGCTTGGCGTTGATCTTCTTGATGACGTCCATCGCCAGGATGTCGCCGGTCGGCTTGCGCGAGAACTTGTAGGCGCCGTGCGAGGTGCCGATGGCCACCGCCAGCGCGTCGACCTTGGTCTTCTTGACGAAGTCGGCGGCCTGGGCCGGATCGGTCAGCAACATGCTGTGATCGAGCGTGCCCTCGAAGCCGTGGCCGTCTTCCTTGTCGCCCTTGCCGGTTTCCAGCGAGCCGAGGCAGCCCAGTTCGCCTTCCACCGACACGCCGACCATGTGCGCCATCTCGGTCACTTTCTGGGTGACCTCGACATTATAGTCGTAATCGGCGGGCGTCTTGGCGTCCTCCTTGAGCGAACCGTCCATCATCACCGAACTGAAGTTGTTGGTGATGGCCGACATGCAGGTCGCCGGGTTGTTGCCGTGGTCCTGATGCATGCAGATGGGAATGTCCGGGTACAACTCGACCGCCGCCATGATCAGGTGCTTCAAGACCGTGTCGTTGGCGTAGGACCGCGCGCCGCGGCTGGCCTGGAGGATGACCGGCGAGTCCGTCTTCTTCGCCGCGTACATGATCGCCAGCAGCTGTTCCATGTTGTTGATGTTGAACGCGGGCACGCCGTACCCGTGCTCGGCGGCGTGATCGAGAAGCTGGCGCAACGAAACCAAAGCCATGGCAATCCTCCTTGACGAAAGACTCTATATAACAAGCGATCTTCGCCCGCCAGGGACGAGGACCTACCTGTTCCCTACCCGCTTTACAGCAAGCCTTTGGCGGCGACGGCAACCTTGGCCGCCGTGATGCCGAAGTGTTCGTAAAGCTTGCCCGCGGGAGCCGACGCGCCGAACGAACGCATGCCGACGAACGCGCCCTTGGACCCCAGGTAGCGATCCCAGCCCATGGAAATCGCCGCCTCGACTCCGACGCGGGGGCCGTCGCCCAGGACCGAGCGGCGGTAAGCCGCGTCTTGTTCCTCGAACAATTCCCAGCAGGGCATCGACACCACCGCCGCCGGAACGCCATCGGCCTCCAGAGCCTTTTTCGCGTCCATGGCGATGGACACTTCCGAGCCGGTGGCGAGCAGCGTCACCCGGCGGGCGGACGCGCCGCCCGGGGCTTCGGCCAGGACGTAGGCGCCGCGGGCCGAGAGGTTCTCAGTCAGCGGCGCGGCGCGCAGCGTCGGCAGGGCCTGGCGCGTCAGCACCATGCCCGAAGGCCCCTGCGTGCGCTGCAAGGCCAGTTCCCAGCATTCCGCCGTCTCCACCGGATCGCAGGGGCGGAACACGGCGAAGTTGGGCATGGCGCGCAACGAGGCGACCGTTTCGACCGGCTGATGGGTCGGGCCGTCTTCGCCCAAGCCGATCGAATCGTGGGTCAACACGTAGACGACCCGCTGTCCCATCAGCGCCGACAGACGCATGGCGCCCCGCATGTAGTCGGCGAAGACCAGGAACGTGCCGGAATAGGGAATGAACCCCTTGTGCAGGGCGATGCCGTTCATGATCGCGGCCATGCCGTGCTCGCGCACGCCGTAGTGGATATAGCGCCCGGAAAAGTCCTTATGGGTGACCGACGCCGTCACCTTGGTCTGGGTGTTGACCGAACCGGTCAGGTCGGCCGAACCGCCCAGCAATTCCGGAATCGACGCGGTCAGAACCTCCAGCGCCGCGCCGGAAGCCTGGCGGGTGGCGATCTTCGGTTTTTCCGCGGCCATCTTGGCCTTGTGGGCGGCAATCGCCGCCGTCCAGTTGGCCGGCAAATCGCCGCTCATGCGCCGCTCGAAATCGTCGCGTTGGGACTCCGAAAGCGTTGCCATGCGTTTTTCCCATGCCGCCGCCTTGACCGCGCCGCGCGCGCCGGCCTTGCGCCAGGCGGCCAGCGACGCGGGCGGAACCTCGAAGGGACCATGGGTCCAGCCGAATTTCTCGCGCATGGCCTTGATTTCGTCCGCGCCCAAGGGCGCGCCGTGGGTCTTGTGCGAACCGGCCAGCTTGGGCGCGCCGTAGCCGATCACGCTGCGGCAGCCGATCAATGAGGGCTTGTCGGATTCCCGCGCGCGTTCGATGGCCGCCGCGATCGCCTCGGGGTCGTGGCCGTCGATGGCCTGCGTGTCCCAGCCCGACGCGCGGAAACGCGCCATCTGGTTGTCGGATACGGTCAAATCGGTTTCGCCGTCGATGGTAATTTTGTTGTCGTCCCAGAAAACGACCAATTTGGCCAAGCCGAAGTGTCCCGCGAATGAAATCGCCTCGTGGCTGATGCCTTCCATCAGGCAGCCGTCGCCGGCGATGACGTAGGTATGGTGGTCGACCAGTGCGTCGCCGAAGCGCGCGTTCAGGATACGCTCGGCCAATGCGAAGCCGACCGAATTGGCGAGGCCCT
>CAYIQU010000080.1:0-6584 GCA_964365645.1 uncultured Hyphomicrobiales bacterium
CCGAACATGCGCGGGTTCGCCGAGCGCGCCGCCATCAACGCCCCCATCCAAGGGGGCGCCGCCGACATCATCAAGCGCGCCATGATCCGCTTGCCGGCCGCGTTGGCGAAGAAGAAGCTGAAGGCCCGAATGCTGCTTCAGGTCCACGACGAACTGGTGATCGAGGCGCCCAAGGACGAGGTCGAGGAAACCGCCGCCGTCGCCCGCAAGATCATGGAAGGCGCGGCGCATCTCGACGGCGTGCCGCTGGTGGTGGACGTCGGCCACGGCGACAATTGGGGCGCGGCGCATTAGAAAAGCGCGGCGGCGCCGGAGCGATTTGAATCAGGGGCCGACGACGCGGCGCGGGGCCAGCGCCATGAACGTCATCGGATCGGCATCGGCCTTGCCGAAGAAGTAGCCCTGGCCCAGATGGACGCCGCACCCGGCGAGGAACCGGGCCAGCGGTTCGTCCTCGACCATCTCGGCGATCGTCTCGATGCCCATGCTGTCGCACAATGTCGCCATCGAGGCCAGGAACGCCCGGCCCTTGTCGGTGGAATAGGCGCGCTTGACGACGGGGCCGTCGAACTTGACCGTGTCCACGTCCAGCATGTTGAGATAATCGAAGCTGGCCGCGCCCGCGCCGAAGTCGTCGAGCGCCATCTTGAATCCCTTTTCGCGGAAACCCTGGATCGTGCGGTTGACGCCTTCCAGGTCCTTGATCTCGGCCGACTCGGTGATCTCGAACATGACCTTGCCGGCGATGTTGGTGGCGCCGCTTAGAAGGGCGTGCATTTCGCCGATGAAGTCCGCGTTGCCGATCGAATGGCCGGACACGTTGATCGCCACCGGCGGCAAGCTCCCCTTGACGGCGCTTTTGGCGACGAAGTCGATCGCCTTGCGGGCGACCGCCAGGTCGAATTCGGAAATGACGCCGATTTCCTCGGCCATGGCGATCATCTTGTAGGGCGAGGCGTTGCCCTTGCGGCCGTCCTCGCGGAAACGCGTCAGCGCCTCGAAGTGATGCACCTGGCCGGTTTTCAGATCGCAGATCGGCATGTAGACCAGGTCGAAATTGCGGGTCCGGCAGATGGCCTGGAAGGATTCGACCGCCTTCATGGTCTCGGCGACCCGGCTTTCGAGCAGGCCGCTCATGCTCTGGCCCTGGATCGCGCTCGGATTCTTGCAAAAGCTCTGCATCGAGTAGAGCAGGGCCTTGACGATCTGATCCTCGGTCATCGCGGCCGGGTCGGCCTCGATGGTGCTGGTCTTGGTTTCGAGTTGGGCGGCGCCGGGATGGACTTGGCGCGCGGCCGTCAACAGGTCCTGGTTGACCTGGGATACGTCCACGCTTTCGCCGTGCACGAAGCTGAAGTTTTCCTCGTCGACGCGGCCGGCGGTATCGCCGCCGACCGAATAGCTTTTCAGGACGCCGCCGATGGCCTTGAGGACGTTCTCGTGCGCGCCCTTGGGCATTTCGCCGCGCAGCTTTTCGAGGTTGGCGACGTTGACCATGGTCACTTTCGCCTTCTGGCCGGCGTCCTGCAGGGACTTGACCCGGTCGGCGGCGACGGCGGCGAAATCGTCCTTGGCCATCATGCCCGTTTCGGCGTCGCGCGCGAGCGGGGCGCGGCCGGCGTCGACGGTCCGTCGGGGCGCGACTTTCAAGGCGACGAAGAAATGATTGTTGAAGTCGGGGACCCGGTATCCGGCCAAGGCGACGTGGGCGACGGACTTGTTGGCGAGCGGCATCGCCATCATCACGTCGTCGATGCGTCCTTGGGCGCCGGCGCCCGCGAGCAGATCGGCGATCAGGGAACCGTCTTTTCCCGCGAACAGCTCCCGGAACGGCTTGCCCTTGAGGGCGCCGGGCGCCAAGCCGAACAAGCGGTCCGTCGCGCCGGCGACGAAGGCGATGTTTTGTCGATCGTCCAACTCGAACAGCACGTCGGCGCGGCAAAACGCCAGCGCCACGAAACGCTGCGCCAGCAAGGCGCCGGCCGCGCCGTCTTGAGGAGCCGTGGCCACGAGGATCGCGTCTCCTGAGTTGGAAATGTCGAGGCTTCGATTAAGCCCGGGGACGATAGCTTATACGTTCATCTTTTGAATGCACAATTCTAGTTCAACGCTGCGGGAATTTCCCTAGGACCTTGATTGCAGGACCTGAATCCGGATTAGCGGGCGCTTTGCCGCGCGCCTCGAAAGTCCGCATATTTTATGTGTTTTTCGCCAGGCGCGCGCGGGCCGCTTGTCGCCGGAAAACCCGCCAGCCGAGCAGAAGGGCGAGGATCAGGGCGTAAAGCATGGGCTCGCGCACGTCGGCCTTGACCATCATGGTGAAATGGACGACGCCGCCGATCCCGGCGGCATAGACAAGCCGATGGAGTTTTTTCCAGCGCGCGGCGCCGAGGCGCTTGGCCATGCCCGCCGTCGAGGTCGCCGCCAGCGGCAGCAGCGTCAGGAAAACCGCCATGCCGACGGTGATGTAGTTGCGCTTGAGGATGTCCTTGCCGATTTCCGTCCAGTCGAAGAAATGAGTGGCGACGACGTAGCTCAGCACGTGCAGGCAGACATAGAAGAAGGCGTAAAGGCCGAGCATCCGGCGAAAGCGCGCCAAGCCGGCGACGCCCGAGATTTCCCGGACCGGCGTCACGGCGAGAGCGATCAACAAGAAGCGCAGCGCCCAGTCGCCGAGAAAGCGATTGACGTATTCCTGCGGATGCGCGCCGAAACCCGCCGTCCAGCCTTTGTGCGCCAGCCAGGCGAGCGGCAGCAGGCACAGCGCGAAGACGAGCGGCTTGGCGAGACGGCCGGGGAGATCAGAATAACTTGGCAAGATCCATGCCCGCGTAGAGTTGCGCCACGTCCTCGGCGTAGCCGTTGAACGGCAACGTCGGCTGGCGCGGCGAGAAGAAGGCGTCGCCCAGGCGCCGTTCCTTGGCCTGGCTCCAGCGCGGATGATCGACGGCGGGATTGACGTTGGCGTAGAAGCCGTATTCGCGCGGCTGGCTCAAGTTCCAGCTCGTGACCGGCCGGTTTTCGGTGAAGACGATGCGCACCACCGACTTGACGGACTTGAACCCGTATTTCCACGGCATCACCAGGCGCACCGGCGCGCCGTTCTGGTTGGGCAGCCATTCGCCGTACATGCCGACGGTGAGCAAGGTGAGCGGATGCATCGCCTCGTCCAGCCGCAGGCCCTCGACGTAGGGCCATTTGAGGACGGCCAGTTTCTGGCCCGGCATTTCGGTCGGCCGGTAGACGGTCTCGAAGGCGACGTACTTGGCCTTGGCGGTGGGGTTCAGGCGCTTGATGACGTCGCCCAGGGGAACGCCGACCCAAGGGACGATCATCGACCAGGCCTCGACGCAGCGGAAGCGGTAGACGCGCTCTTCCAGCGCGTGCGGGCGGATCAGGTCGTCGAGGTCGTAGGTGCCGGGCTTTTCGATTTCGCCCTCGATCTTGACCGTCCAGGGCCGCGGCTTGAAGTCCTTGGAGAAAAGGGCGGGCTCGTCCTTATCCAGGCCGAATTCGTAGAAATTATTGTAGGTGGTGACGAGCTTGTAGTCGGTCGGCTTGCCGGTCGCCGAGCGGGGCCATTTGGCGACGTTGGGAATCGGTTGGCCGCGCGCCGGCTCGCTTGCGGCCCAGGCCGGCATCGTCCCGGGCGCCATCGCGGCGGCCCCGGCGCCGGCGGCCGTCTTGGCGGCGACTTTCAGGAATTCCCGCCGACCCTCGAACACCGCCTTGGGCGTGATCTCGGAAGGACGGGGGTCGGTCGGGCGAACGTGACGGATCAAGAACGGGCTTATCGACATGGGGGGTCCCTCCGGCGGTCATTATTCCACGCGCGCCCCGGTCGGGGAATCACTTGGCCGTGAGAAAGGTCATGGGAAGAGACGCGGAAGCGGGAGCCCCCGGATTCGTCAGGGCTGTTCCGTCGGGGCGAAAAGGGGTGTAAAAGGCCGATGCGATGCGCACGCTTCATCATTTGTCCTTGTGTCCCTTTTCGCGCCGGGTGCGCGTGACCCTCGAGGAAAAGAAGGTCGAATACCGGCTGCTCCCGGAAAACCCCTGGGAACGGCGGGTGGAATTCCTCGCCCTCAACCCGACGGGCGAGGTGCCGGTGCTGGTGGAACCCGACGGGATCGCGATCTCGGGTGCCGATCCGATCTGCGAATACCTGGACGAGATGTTTCCCGATCCGCCGCTGATCGGGGCCTCGCCGCTGGAACGGGCCGAGGCGCGCCGCCTGACCGCCTGGTTCGACCGCAAGTTCTACGTCGAAGCGACCGCGAATCTGGTCGACGAAAAAATCCTGAAGCGCCTGCGTCGCCTGGGCGAGCCCGACTCGGCGGCGATTCGCGCCGGGCACACGAACCTGCGCCATCATCTCGACTACATCGTCTATTTGATCGAGCGCCGGCGCTGGCTCGCGGGCGACCGGCTGACCTACGCCGACCTGGCGGCGGCGGCGCAGCTTTCCTGCATCGATTACATCGGCGACGTGCCGTGGAACGACTTCGAGCCGGCGCGCGATTGGTACGCGCGCATCAAGTCGCGGCCGTCGTTTCGCGGCCTGCTCGCCGATCACCTGCCGGGCGCGCCGCCGCCCAAGCACTACGCCGACCTGGATTTTTGATTTTTTATTCTCTTCAGCGCGCCTTCACGTCCATCGCCTCGAGGTTGGCGCGGGCCGCGTCGGCGGCCGCGCCGCTCGTTTGAACCGCTTTCAGCCAATCGGCCCGCGCGCCGGCGTCGTCGCCCTTCAGCCGGCGCAGGATGCCGCGTTCCAAAAGCGCCTCGGGGTTCGCGGGTTCGAGGGCGAGCGCGGCCGTGGCGTCGGCCTCGGCGCCGGCCGCATCGTCGAGGAAACGTTTGGCGCTCGCGCGCAGCGCCAGCGCGTCGGCGCGCCGGGGCGCGACCGTGAGCGCGGCGGTCAAGTCGTCGGCGGCCTCGCCGTAGCGTTTCAGCGCCGCGCGCGCGCCGGCGCGGTCGATGAGCAGTTCGATGTTTTCCGGCGCGACCTTGATCGCGGCCGTCAGCACGTCGTCGGCGCGCTCGGCCCGTTTGGCCAGAAGCCAGCCTTGCGCCGCCTGCGCCAGCAATTCGGCGCGCAGGACCGGTGTGCGCGCTTCCTGCGCCAGCGCTTCCAGCCGCCGGGCGGCTTCGGCGTGCTGGCCTAGCCCCATCAGCGCCACGGCCATGCAATGCCGGGCCGCCTGTCCGCCGCCCAGTCCGTTCCAGGCGAGCGCGTCGTCGAACGCGGCTTGCGGCGCGCGGCGGGCCTTGTCCATGCAGTCGCGATAACGTCGCTCGGGCTCGACGGCGTCGGCCCGCGCGGGACCGGCGGCGGCCGATAGAATCAAGCTCAAGAGGACGAGAAAGGCCGCGGGAAGGGGAAAAGGGATCATTTGAGGCCAAAAGGGCGGTTAAAACCGCCGTCCGGCGGTTGCCGGGACCTCCCCGGCCGGGACATTATAGCGCCCAAGCGGGGAAGCATGGGATCTGCCGGACGCCTATTCTGTTTCGGATTCGGTTTTTCGGCCGAGGCGTTGGCGCGTCGCCTGAAGAAGGACGGCTGGACCGTCGCCGGCACTTGCCGCGAGGACGGCCGGCGGGCCGCAATGGCCAAGCTCGGGGTCAAGGCATACCCGTTCGATTCCGACCGCCCCCTCGACGACACGGCGAACGTGCTGTCCTCCTTCAGCCACATCCTGGTGTCGATCCCGCCCGAAGCCGCCGGCGACGCCGGCCATGATCCGGTGTTGCGCCACCATCGCGACCACCTGCTTGCCGCCACGCCGTCGCTCAAGTGGATCGGCTATCTGTCCTCGACCGGCGTTTACGGCGACGCGCAGGGCCGCCCGGTGGACGAGGCGTGGCCGTGCCGGCCGACCTCGACGCGCAGCCAGCGCCGGCTGGAGGCCGAAAACGCCTGGCACGCGCTCGCGCGCCGGCCGTCGCTTTTGCCGGTGCACATCTTCCGGCTTGCCGGCATTTACGGTCCCGGGCGCAGCGCGCTGGACAGCGTGCGCGCCGGCACCGCCAAGCGCATCGATCGCCCCCGTCAACGTTTCGCGCGCATTCACGTCGACGACATCGCGGGCGTGCTGGCCGCCTCCATCGCCCGGCCGCATCCCGGTGCGATCTATAACGTGTCCGACGACGAGCCGGCGCCGCCCGCGGCGGTGACCGAGGAAGCCTGCCGGCTGCTGGGCGTGCCGCCGCCGCCGATGCTATCCTTCGCCGAGGTTTCGAAGGCGATGTCGCCGATGGCGCGCGGCTTCTGGCGCGACGACCGCTTCATGCTCAATTACCGGATCAAGACCGAACTCGGCGTCAAGCTGCTCTACCCCGATTATCGCGCCGGCCTGAAGGCGATCCTCGACGCGGGCGGCTAGCTTATTTTTCGCAGCAGCGCGCCGACGACGGCGCGCAGCCGTTCCAGATCGTCCGGCTCCGACAGGCGATGGCCGCCGTTCTTCACCAGCGTTACCTCGACGTCCGTCGCCGCCAGTTTCTCGGCGATGCGGGTCGCGGTCCGCCACGGCACGTCCGGGTCCTTCATGCCGTGGATCAGGCGCACCGGAACGCCGATG
>CAYIQU010000081.1:0-6580 GCA_964365645.1 uncultured Hyphomicrobiales bacterium
AAAATCTATGTTGGTCCGATGGCAAGAAGACGAAGCAGATTAAGCACTTACCGGCAGTTTAAACTGGTAGAACACTTCGTCGCGGGAACGCCCGCGCGGACGGCGGCGGAATTGGTGTCCGTCAATCGCAATACGGCGATTCTGTATTACCGCAAATTGCGCGAGATCATCGCCGCCCGAATTGAAGACGACAGCCATCTGTCCGGCGAGATCGAAGTGGACGAGAGCTATTTCGGCGGCGTCCGAAAGGGCAAAAGAGGACGCGGCGCGGCAGGCAAGGTTCCCGTCTTTGGGCTGCTCAAGCGCGGCGGCAAGGTCTACACCAAGATCATTCCCAACGCCCGCCAGGAGACTTTGTTGCCGACCCTGCGGAGTAAAATCCGCCCAGATTCAATCGTTTATACGGATGCCTTCGGCAGTTATGACATTCTGCACGTCTCGGGTTTCCGGCACCGCAGGGTCACGCCCTAAATATAACGATAGTTTACAGGGGAGCCACGGTGACGGAGGGGGCAGTGGCTCCCATGGGCGGTAGGCGGTGGGTGTGATTCTCTGATCCGGCGGGTTTTTGGATTCGAGGATACGAGACTGAAGCCGACCAGCGTGCCTATGAGCACGCGACCATCGAATGGCTGAACCGTCACCCGTAGCCGCATTTGCCCTGTGCAAAATAACAGGGAATTTATGCCGGTTCTTATTGGGAGGAACGATGAGGGCTCAAAACAATACCCATGAGGCAGATTAGCCGACAGCGGACTTAAAATCCGTAGCCCCCGAAACGGGCCAGCTTGATTTCAAAGGGGGCCGGTTCGAGTCCGGGAGCGGGCACCATGATCTCGATTTAACTTAGCGTCCGAACAGGATGTAGAGCACCGCCGCGACAATCGTCCCGGCAATGACCGCCCATGTCCAGCGCCGGGGCGACGCCATTTCCGGCGGGAGAGGCGTCGCGGGTTCTTCCACGGACGGGACCGGGGCCGGAGATGGCGCGGATTCGCCTTTCAAGCGCTGGGCGAAGGCGCCGAAAAAGTCGTCGGCGTTTTTCTTGGCGACGCCTTGGATCAGGCGGCTGCCAACGCTGGCCAATTTCCCGCCGATGTCGGCTTTGGCTTCATAATGCAAGATCGTTTCCGCGCCGTCGGGGGTCAGCGTGACGCGCGCGCTCCCCTTGGCGAAGCCGGCCGCGCCGCCTTGCCCCTGGCCCGAGATGGTGTAGGCGCGCGGCGGATCGAGATCGGACAGCATCACGTTGCCCTTGAAGGTGGCGCTCACGGGGCCGACCTTCGCCCCCACGGTGGCGACGAATTCGGTGTCGGAAACGCGGAGTAGTTCCCGGCATCCGGGGATGCACGTTTTCAACACTTCAGGGTCGTTGAGGGCGGCCCAGGCGCGCTCGGTCGAGGCCGGAATACGATATTCGCCGGTCAAGTCCATGAAGAAGTCCTTTTCGCGACAAGATTAGATCGGGGGGCGGCGAGGATATCCTTGACTACGCTGGGGGCGCCGCGCGCGAATGTCTTCGCCTCGCGGGCGATGGTGCCGTCCAAATCCTTCGGGATCGGCAGGTGGTATATCCATTTGCGGACCGCCATGTAGAAAAATCCGCCGTGCAGGCTCCAGGCCAGTTCCAGTTCTTCCGGCGTCAGGGGAATGGCCGCGAAATCCGGCAATCCGGCTTCGGCGCGGATCTCGCGGCAAATCGGCTTGAGCAGGCGTTCGCGCACGATCCGCAGATAGCGCCGATTGATGCCGACGCCGCGCATGCCGGAAAAAACGAAAATGCGCACCCACTCATAGTTGAAAATAGCGCGGGCGTAGGCGCGATAGAACCGAGTCAACCGCTCTTCAAGCGTCAAGGAGTGATCGGCGATCAGCGTTTCCCAATCCGGATCCCAGCGGCGCAGGTAGACTTCGCGGTAGACCCGCTCGATCAACCGCTCCTTGCTGGGGAAATAGCGGTAGAGCAACGGCTGGGTAATGCCGATGCGGCGAGCCAACTCGCGCGTCTGGCCGCCGAAACCGACCTCGGCGAAGAAACGGATGGCGGCTTTGACGATCTGTCCCTCGCGCCGCAGTGCATCCGGGCGCCGCTCGGCGCGGGACGGTTTCGGCGGGGTGGATTTCCCCCGGTTTCTTCCCGTCGAATTGTCCATTGTTTTCACGGTATTTCCGCCGGTCCTTTCCTGCCGCGTCGCGCTACGCCACGCGGCGATTGACAGCCGCGCCGGCCTGACGCATCATTTATCAAGCGATAAACGTATAACAAACAAGCGCCGAGCCCGCGCAAAGTCAATAACGAACGTGGGCCGCGACAGGGAGCCTGGGGTGAAGCCATCCGCGTTCGACTACGCGAAGCCGCGCACGCTTCGGGACGCATTCGCCCTGCTCGCGCGCCATGGCGAAGACGCCAAGATCGTGGCCGGCGGCCAAAGCCTTTTGCCGGCCATGAACATGCGGCTCGCGGCGCCCGCCATCCTGGTGGACATTTCCGCCATTCCCGATCTTGCCGGTATTTCCGTTCAAGGCGGACGGCTGCGCATCGGCGCGGCGACCCGGCAGCGGGAAATCGAGACGTCGCCCGATGTCGCCCGTCACGCGCCCCTGCTGGCCAAGGCGATCCCCTACGTCGCGCACGCGGCGATTCGCAATCGCGGCACCGTCGGCGGCAACTTGGCGCACGCGGACCCCGCGTCGGAACTGCCCGCGTGCATGGTCGCGCTCGGCGCCGCGATCAATATCGCCGGGCCGAACGGGACGCGTACGGTCGCGGCCGATTCCTTTTTTCGCGGCGTCTATGAAACCGACTTGAAACAAGGCGAGGTCCTGGTTTCGGTGGACATCTCGATCCCGTCCCCCGACACCCGCGTGTCGTTCCAGGAATTGGTCCGCCGTCACGGCGATTACGCCATGGTGGGGCTTGCCGCCGTGGCCAAGGTCGTGGACGGAAAAATCCCGAATGCCCGGTTTGTGTTCTTCGCCGTCTCCGACCGTCCAGTCCTTGCCGCCGCCGCCGCCCGTGCCGTCGCGGGGAAGTCGAGCGCGGCCGCGGCCAAGGCCGCGCAAGACGCGCTCGCCCAGGATATCGAGCCCGCGGGCGATCTGCATACCTCCGGTCCGACCAAGCTGCACCTCGCCCGCGTCTTGATCGGGCGCGCCATTGCCGAACTGACGAGCTAGGACAATTTCCATGGCGCAACTCCACGAAATTACGGTGACCGTGAACGGCCAGACGATCCGCGCGCATGTTGAGCCGCGCTTGAACCTGGTGGACTTCCTGCGCCAAAACCTGGGACTGACCGGCTCCCATGTCGGCTGCGAGCACGGCGTGTGCGGCGCCTGCACGGTACGCCTGGATGGCGCCATCGTGCGCGGCTGCCTCGTTCTTGCCGTTCAGGCGGACGGCGCGACGGTGGAAACCGTCGAAGGCGTTTCCGACAGCGGCCGCATCGCCGACCTGCAGGATGCCTTTCATAAGCGCAATGCCCTGCAATGCGGCTTCTGCACGCCGGGAATGCTGTTGACTGCCGACGAGCTTCTTTCCCGCAACCCGAGCCCGAGCCGCGAGGACATTCGCGGGTTCATGTCCGGCAACTACTGTCGCTGTACCGGGTACCAGGCTATCGTCGACGCGGTCGAGACGACCGTCCGGAATCGCAAGGGAAGCGCTTGATGAACAAGCCCTCGCCGATCTCGGCCTTCGACCGGCCCAATTCCTACATCGGTCGCGCGGTTCCGCGCCCGAACATCCGCCGCCTGTTGGAAGGGCGCGGGACGTTCATCGACGATATGACGCTGCCGCGCACGGTTCATCTCGCCTTCGTCCGCAGCCCCTATGCCCACGCCGATATCGTCCGCATCGACACGGCGGCGGCGCTCAAGGTGCCCGGCGTGGTCGCCGTCATCGCGGCCCTTGACATCGCGCCCTATTGCACGCCGTGGGTCGGTGTGCTCGATCACCTGAAAGGGATCAAGTCGGCGCCGCAGTATCCGCTCGCCGCCGGCCGCGCCCACTGGCAGGGTGAACCGGTGGTGGCCATTGCCGCCGAAAGCCGGGCCATCGCCGAGGACGCGGCGCAACTGGTCGAGATCGATTACAAGGAGCTGCCCGTCGTCACCGACATGGAGCAGGCACTGACCCCCGGCACGCCAGTCATCCATCCCGAATTTTCCGACAACGTCTGCTTTGAGCGCACCATCAACGCCGGCGACGCCGATGCCGCCTTCGCCGCCGCCGCCGCCGTGGTCGAGGAAACGTTCGACTTCGGCCGGCACACGGGCGTGACGCTGGAACCCCGCGTCATCCTCGCCGACTACAATGCCGCGGAAAAGCATCTGACTCTTTATATGTCGGTGCAGTGTCCGCATATGTCCAAGAATCTTTACGCCAAGCACCTTAATCTGGACGAGGACAAGGTCCGAATCGTGTGCAAGGACGTCGGCGGTTCTTTCGGCATCAAGATTCATACCTATTCCGACGAAATGGCGGCGGGAGCGATCAGCGTCATGTTGAAGCGCCCGGTCAAGTTCGTCGCCGACCGCCTCGAATCGTTTCAGACCGACATCCACGCCCGCCATCACAAGGTCAAGGCGCGCATGGCGTTTTCCAGGGACGGCGAGATCACGGCGATCGAGATGGACGACATCACCGCGATCGGTCCGTATTCGGTCTATCCCCGCACCAGCGGGATCGAGGCCAACCAGGTCGTCAACCTGACCGGCGGGCCTTATCGTCATAAGAACTACAAGGTCCGGGCGCGGGTCGCCTTCACCAACCTGAACGTCACCTGCCAATACCGCGGCGTCGGCCATCCGATCGCCGTCGCGGTGGCTGAACACTTGGTGGACATGGGCGCGCGCAAGCTGGGGCTCGATCCCGCCGAGATTCGTCGCCGGAATTTCATCCCCGACGACGCCTATCCCTATACGTCGCCAAGCGGCGTGATCTACGAGCGTCAGTCGCACCATCAATGCCTGGACAAGGTTCTGGCGATGATGGATTACGAGGGGCTTCGCCGCGACCAGGCGGAACTGCGCAAGAAGGGCATTCATCGCGGCATCGGCTTGGCGACGCTGGTCGAGGTGACCAACCCCAGTCCCGCTTTCTACGGCGTCGGTGGCGCGCGGATCGCTTCGCAGGACGGCTGCACGCTGCGTCTCGACCCGACCGGCGGCGTCACCTGCGCCATCGGCGTCACGGAACAGGGCCAAGGGACGGAAGCGATCATCGCCCAGGTGGTGGCGACTGCCGTCGGCGTGCCCATCGAGAAGGTCAAGGTCATCACCGGCGACACCGACGCCACACCGTACGGCGGCGGCACATGGGCCTCGCGCGGCGCCGGCATCGGCGGCGAGGCGGCGTTGCAATCGGGCAAGGCCTTGCGCGCCAATATCCTGGCCTTCGCCGGCATCCTGTTGCAGGCCAATCCCGAAGCGCTGGATATCCGCGACGGCCGGGTGGTGGACGCGGCGAGCGGCGCCGAACGGATGCCGCTCGGCGAGTTGGGCCGGATCGCGTACTTCCGCGGCGATACCCTGCCCAAGGGCGTACAGCCCGAATTGATCGTTACCCGGCACTATACCCAGCGATCTTTCCCCTTCATCTTCACCAACGCGGTGCACGCTTGTTACGCCGAGGTGGACACGGACACGGGCCTGACGAAACTCTTGAAATACTGGGTCGCCGAGGATTGCGGCCAGATCATCAACCCGCTGTTGGTGGATGAACAAACGCGCGGCGGCGTGGTCCAGGGCATCGGCGGCGTGCTCTACGAGGAATGCCTCTACAGCTCCGAGGGGCAACTGCTCAACGGCACCATGGCCGATTACCTGGTGCCGATGGCCGCGGAAATGCCGGATATCGAGGTCGGCCACGTGACGACGCCGACGCAGAGTTCGGAACTCGGTGCCAAGGGCGCGGGCGAGGCCGGCACCGCCGGCGCGCCGGGCGCGGTCATGAACGCCATCAACGACGCAATCGCGCCCTTGGGCGCGCGTGTCAACATCATGCCCTGCACGCCGGAACGGATTCTCCGGGCGCTGGGTAAAGTCGGATAACGCAACGTCAAAACAACGTCATTCCAACAACAGGGAGGAAACACCATGACCGACACGACATCGAAAACGAAAGGCGGCCTATCGCGCCGCCGCCTGGTCAAGACCGCCGCCGCCGGCGCGGCGCTGGCGGCGACCGGTCCGTTCTGGTTCAACATCGCGCACGCGCAGGCGGGCGCCATCAAGATCGGCTTTCCGGTTCCGTTGACCGGCCCGTTCGGTTCGGAAGCCCAGGACCAGGTCCGCGCCGCCGAAATCGCCATCAAGGAATTCAACGCCGGCGGTGGCTTCAAGGGCCGCATGGCGGAACTGCTGGTGCGCGACGACAAGCGCAATCCCGGCGAGGCGGCGACCCGCACACTGGAGCTGATCGAAAAGGACAAGGTGAACTACGTCGTCGGCTCTCTGTCCGCGGCCGTTCAGCTTTCGGTCAACAACGTCACCAAGGAACGCAAGGTCATCTTCAATTCCATCAGTCAGTCCGATGCCATTAACGAGGCCAAGGACTGGAGCAAGTACACGTTCCACG
>CAYIQU010000082.1:0-6559 GCA_964365645.1 uncultured Hyphomicrobiales bacterium
CGAAAAGCCGTTCGTCCACGTCGGCCGGCTCGGCGGCTATTACGATCTCAAATACTACCGGCGGTGCGATCACCTGATCGGCAACACCGAGGACATCGTCGATTACATGGTCAAGCAGGGCTGGCCGTCCGAGCGGGCGCACTATCTGCCCAACTTCGTGTCCGAGACCCGCGCCACGCCCACCCGGCGGGCGGAAATGTTCACGCCGCCCGACGCGCCGCTGATTTTGGCCATGGGGCGGCTGCACGAAAACAAGGGGTTCGACGTCTTGCTCGAGGCGTTGGTCCGGCTGCCCGACGCCTATCTATGGATCGCGGGCGAGGGACCCTTGCGCGCCGAGCTGGAGGCCAAGGCGCAAGGCCTGTTCGTCAAGCCGCGCGTGCGCTTTCTCGGCTGGCGCAACGACGTCGCCGCCCTGTTCGCGGCGTGCGACTTGTTCGTTTGTCCGTCGCGGCACGAGCCGCTCGGCAACGTGGTGATCGAGGCCTGGGCGCAGGGCGTTCCCATCGTCGCCGCCGACAGCACCGGTCCCGCCGCCCTGATCCGGCACGGGGAAACCGGGCTGCTGGTGCCGGTGAACGACGCGCGCGCCCTGACGCGGGCGATCCAGAACGTGCTCGCCGACCGCGCGCTGGCGCAGCGGATCGCGGCGGCCGGGCGGGCGGCCTTCGCGGCGCGGTTCACCGAAGCCATCGTCGTCGAGCGTTATCTCGAGTTTTTCGCCAAGGTGGGCGGCTGAAATGTGCGGCATCGCCGGAATCATGACGGTCGCGGGCAAGAACCCCGATCCGGCGGCGCTGGAGCGGATGGCGAAGGCCTTGGCGCATCGCGGCCCCGACGGCGCGGGCCGGCGGATCCAAGACGACGTCGGTCTGGCGCAGACGCGGCTGGCGATCATCGACTTGACCACCGGCGATCAACCCATTGTCGCGCCCGACGGCGCGGCGATCGTCGCCAACGGCGAAATCTACAACTATATCGAGTTGCGGGCGGGCCTGGGCGACGTTCCCTTTCGCACCGCGTCCGACTGCGAGCCGCCGCTGCATCTTTATCGGCGCGACGGTCCGGAATTCATCTATCACCTGCGCGGCATGTACGCGCTCGCCATCCACGATCCGGCGAAAAAACGCCTGGTGCTGGCGCGCGATCCGTTCGGCATCAAGCCGCTTTATTACGCCGAGACGGCCGACGGACTCGTGTTCGCTTCCGAGGCCCAAGCCATGGTCGCCGGCGGCTTGGTCGCGCCCGGCCTGGTCGCCGAGGCCCGCGACGAGGCGCTGCAATTGCAGTTCACCACCGGGCGGCGGACGCCGTTCGCCGGCGTCTCCCGCGTCTTGCCGGGCGAGGTCCTGATCGTCGAAGGGGGGCGCATCGTCGGCCGCCTGCGCCGGCCGGCGCTGCCCACCGGCGGACCGGAGGAGGTGGGCGCCGACGACGCCCTGACGCACCTCGACCGCCTGCTCAACGAAGCCGTCGAGCTGCATCAACGCTCCGACGTCGCCTATGGAATGTTCCTTTCGGGCGGGGTCGATTCGTCGGTGCTGCTGGCGATGATGGCTCGGCTCAACCCGAAGCCGGTGGTCGCCTTCACCGCCGCCTTTCCCGGCACGCAAGCCCACGACGAGCGCGACCACGCCCGCGCGGTGGCCCGCGCATCCGGCGCGACGCACGTCGAGGTCGAATTCGGCGAGGGCGACTTCTGGCGCCTGCTGCCCCGGATCATGGCGGCGATGGACGATTTCACCGCCGATTACGCGATCCTGCCGACCTGGAAGCTGGGCGAGGCGGCGCGGGCGGGTGGGCTGAAGGTCATCTTGTCGGGCGAAGGCGGCGACGAGATTTTCGCCGGCTACGGCCGTTACCGCCGGGCCATGCGGCCGCGCGTGCTGTTCGGCCGGCCGATGCGCGCGACGGGCGCGCTGCACGGCCTCGACGTGCTGCGCGATGCTTCGCCCGACTGGCGCGCCGGCATCGCGGCGGCGGAAGTCGAGGCGGCGCGCGGCGGGCGAACGCGCCTTCAGGCGGCGCAGGCCGCCGATTGCGCCGACTGGCTGCCCAACGACCTGTTGACCAAGCTGGACCGCTGCCTGATGGCGCACGGCGTCGAGGGCCGCGTGCCGTTTCTCGATCCGCTGTTGGCCGAATTCGGATTCCGCCTGCCCGACGCGCTGAAGGTGCGCCACGGCCTCGGCAAATGGCTGCTGCGGCGCTGGCTGGAAACGGCGCAACCGGCGGCCAAGCCGTTCGCGAAAAAACGCGGCTTCACCGTGCCGGTCGGCGAATGGATCGCGCGGCGCGGCCGGACGCTGGGGCCGTTGGTGGCCCGTTCAAGCGGAATCGCCGAGGCGTGCAAGCCCGACGCGGTGGAGCGCCTGTTCGCGACCGTTGCCGACCACGGCGGCGGAAGACACGCGGCGGCCGCGTGGCATCTGTTGGCGTTCGCGCTGTGGCACCGGCGCCATGGTCTCGGCAAACCGCCCGTCGACGACGTGGCCGAGGCCTTGGCCACCGCGCGCTAGAATCGCGCCCGCGTCATTTCGGCGCGAAGTGAATCAGGAACATCTGCTTGTCTTTTTGGTCCTCGAACAGGAGGCGGACGGTCTTGCGTACCCGGTCGGAGTCCATGGCCTCAAGCGCCAGCGACCAGCGGCCCTGGCAGTTTTCCTCGAGCCATTCCTGAATGCCGCTCAAGGAATCGGCGGTGACGTACTCGACGCCGTGAACGGTGCGGCGGCGGTCGCCGTTGCGGCGTTCCCGCGCCTCTTGGGGGTCGGCGCCGTCCCGGCGGTCGCTTCCGGCGCGCCGCTCGGCGGTGACCCGATTGCCGCTGATGATGGCGGTGGTGCTGGCCATGCTCCGTCTCCTGTTTTTCCAGGCCCTCGCGGGCACCGGGGAAGGCTCAAGGCTATCCCGGGACCGTGACGAAAGGCTTACCGCCGGGTAGGATGCGCCCTCATGAATGCACCCCCGTCTTCCCTCGTTATTCGCCGGCCCGACGATTGGCACCTCCATTTGCGGGATGGAGCCATGCTTCGCGCCGTCCTTCCCTTCACGACCCAGGTCTTCGCCCGGGCCATCGTCATGCCCAACCTGGCGCCGCCGGTCCGGACCGCCGCGGAAGCCAAGGACTATGCCGGGCGGATCAAGGCCGCCCTGCCCGCGGGGGCCGACTTTCGCCCCTTGATGACCTGCTATCTGACGGACGCGACCGACTCCGACGATCTCGCCGCCGGGTTCCGCGACGGCGTCTGGGTCGCCGCCAAGCTTTACCCCGCGCACGCGACCACCAACGCGGATGCCGGCGTCACCGACGTCCGTCGCGTCGCCCGGGTTTTGGAACGGATGCAGGCGATCGGCATGCCGTTGCTGGTTCACGGCGAGGCGACCGCGCCCGACGTCGATATTTTCGACCGCGAGGCGGTTTTCATCGAGCGCGTGTTCCAGCCCCTGCTGCGCGATTTTCCGGCGCTGAAGGCGGTGTTCGAGCACGTCACGACCGAGGAGGCCGTCGCTTTCGTCCGCGCCCACGCCCCGCGCGTCGCAGCGACCGTCACGCCGCATCATTTGGTCGTCAACCGCAACGCCATGTTTCAAGGCGGCATCCGGCCGCACTTCTATTGCCTGCCGGTGGCGAAGAGGGAGAAACATCGCCGGGCGCTGCGCCGGGCCGCGACCTCGGGCGAGGCGTGCTTTTTCCTCGGCACCGACTCCGCGCCGCACGCGCGGGCGCGCAAGGAAAGCGATTGCGGTTGCGCCGGCATCTTCAACGCCCCCGGCGCGCTCGAAACCTACGTCCAGGTGTTCGCGGACGAAGGCGCGCTCGATAAACTCGAAGCGTTCGCGTCCCTGAACGGTCCGGCGTTCTACGGCCTGCCCGTCAACGAGGGACGGCTGACCTTGACGCGCGCTCCAACGACCATCCCCGTCGGGGTGCCGGTCGAGGGTGACGAGGTGCGGGTCTTCCAGGGCGGCGAAACGCTCGGCTGGCGGGTTCAGGCTTAGCGCGTTTCGGCCCTGAGGCTGTTTTCGATCGCGGTCCGGACTTCGGCCTCGCGCCGGCGCGCGGCGTTCAGGCGGGCGCGGGCTTCCGCCTCGCCGGCTTGCGCCCGGGCGGCCGGAATCGTCGCCGCGTGCACGTCCGTCTTGATGCGGGTTTCCATCGCCTCGATGTCGGCCAATTGCCGCCGGCGCTCCGCCGCGGAATCCGTCGCGACCGCGCTTTGCCTTTGTTCCGCCGCCTGGGCGAGTTCGTGCGCCAGGGCACGAATGACCTCGGCCGCTTTTCGTTCGGCCGCCGCGCGGGCATCGACGGCGCGGGCGAAGTCCTGTTCGGCGGCTTCCACGTCGATGCGGGCATGGATCAGGGATTCCGGGGAAACGGCGGACCGGGCGGCGGCCTGGGCGGGGTCGAGTTCGTTGCGGGCGCGGGCGACGGCGACGGCGGCTTCCGCCGCCCGCCGTTCGGCCTCGACGACGGCGGCGCGGGCCTTGGTCTTCGCCGCCGCGTTCCGGGCTTTCTTTTCCAGGGCGCGGGCGTCGTTGAGGACGGCCTCGGCCTGGGTCAGGGCGGCTTGCGCCGCGCGCACCGCGTTTTCGGTGTCGGCGTTCTGGGAGGCCGGCCCGGCGGGAAGCGCCGAAAGGACGGTTATCGCGAACGCCAAGATGGACGCCGACATGGATGGGCCGAACGATCTTGCCATCGCGCCTTCCCTTATTTCGCGAACTATACCCCGGTCCGGCCGCGGGCAGGCGGACGTCGGCGGGCGGCCGTTGCTTCCGGGCTTTTCAACCCTTACAACCGTGGCCACGGGCGGCGGATGGCCGACGCGCATCGCGAATCGTCCTCGGATTTTTTCAGGAGAAACCCCATGAGCGGCGGCGGAACGGGCTTCAAGGCGTTGGTGCTGGACGAAGTCGACGGCAAGGTCGCGTCGTCCTTGAAGACGCTGGAGGAACAGGCGCTGCCCGAGGGCGACGTCACCGTCGCCGTCCGCTATTCGACCCTCAACTACAAGGACGGGTTGATCCTGCAGGGCTTGGGCAAGCTGGTGCGGAAATATCCGCACGTGCCCGGCGTCGATTTCGCGGGCGTGGTCGAGAAGTCGTCCTCGCCCAAGTTCAAGCCGGGCGACGAGGTGGTCCTGACCGGTTATCGGGTGGGCGAGGTTCACTGGGGCGGCTACGCCGCCAAGGCCCGCGTCAAGTCGGATTGGCTGGTGCCGCTGCCCAAGGGCTTGACCCTGAAGCAGGCGATGGCCTTCGGCACCGCCGGCTTCACGGCGATGCTGGCGATCATGGCGTTGGAAGAGCACGGACTGAAACCGGCCAACGAGGGCGAGGTGCTGGTCACCGGCGCGGCGGGCGGCGTCGGTTCCGTCGCGGTGGCGCTGCTGGCGGCGCGCGGCTATCGCGTCGCGGCGGGAACGGGACGCGCCGATCAACATGCGTATCTGAGGGATTTGGGCGCGGCGACCATCATCGACCGCGCCGAGTTGGCGACGCCGCTCAAGGGGCCGCTCGGCTCGGAACGCTGGTCGGGCGTCATCGACAACGTCGGCGGCGACGCGCTCGGCGCTATTCTCGCGACCTTGCGCTATTGGGGCAGCTGCGCCTCGGTCGGCAACGCGGGCGGCATCAAGTTCACGGCGACGGTGCTTCCGTTCCTGCTGCGCGGCGTCAACCTGCTCGGCATCGATTCCAACACCTGCCCGATGGATCGCCGGCTGAAGGCGTGGGACCGGCTGGCGCGTGAAATGCCGCTCGCCAAGCTCGACGCCATGACCGCGACGGTGGGCTTGGGCGATCTGCAGGGCCTGGCCGGCAAAATTATCCAGGGTCAGGTGCGCGGCCGCACCGTGGTCGATCTCGGAAAATAATCCCCGGTCCTCGCAAGCCTTTGGAATCGCGGGCGAAGGGGAAGGGGGCGGCCCTTTTCCGCCGTTGGCCCCGGTTTTGCTAACAACTCCTTAAGGCCCTCCGGGATGCTCCCGGGGAAGGGGCCCGCGATTAGGGAGCGCAAAACCATGCGATGGATGACGACAGCGGCGGCCGTTGCCACGGTTGCCTTGGGCACGGCCGGGTGTGCCGCGCCGGGGTCCTTCATGACCGGCGAGGTGAAGACCGATCCGATTTATTGCTATCAATCGCTGGCCGGGGTCGAATGCTTCAAGACGCCCGTCCATCGCGACGAACGGCGGCTGGTGTCCTACAACGGCCCGGCGCCGGAAACCTATCCGAAGCCCGCCCTCGCGCCCGATCCGGTTCTGAAGGCGCCCGAGATGGTGCCGTTCTACGTCAAGGACCCCGAACCAGTCCCTGAGGCCGATCCGCCCAAGCGGCGCTCCGCTTCCGCCGCCCCGGCGGCCAAGGCTCCCGCGAAAAAGCGCTGAAACAGGCCTTCAATCGGCGCGAAATCGGGCGCCTTGGCTTGACACTCCTCGGCCCTGCGGCCTATATGCCGCTCACCCTTTTGGGGCGGAGTAGCTCAGTTGGTTAGAGCAGCGGAATCATAATCCGCGTGTCGGGGGTTCGAGTCCCTCCTCCGCTACCACTTTCCAAA
>CAYIQU010000083.1:0-6555 GCA_964365645.1 uncultured Hyphomicrobiales bacterium
AAGCGCGCCGTCATCATGGGCGTCAAATCCTTCGGCAAGGGCTCGGTGCAGTCCATCATTCCGCTGCCGGGCCACGGCGCCATGCGGTTGACCACCGCGCGTTATTACACGCCATCCGGTCGCTCGATCCAGGCCAAGGGCATCGAACCCGACATCGAGGTCAAGCAGGCCAAGATCGAGGAAGCGCAAGCCGCCGAACGGCGCAGCGAGGCCGATCTGCGCGGCGCGCTTGATAAGCCGGCGGTCGGGGCGAAACCGCCCGAAACCAAACCCGAGGCGAAACCGCCCGAAACCAAACCCGAGGCGAAACCCGCCGCCGGCGCCCCATCGCCGGAGCAGGATTACCAACTTCAGCGTGCGATCGACCTGTTGCGGGGATTGGCTTTCTTCACGCCGACGCCCCCTCAGGGCAAGACCCGCTCGTAAGCCGTTATGGCCCGCAAGCCGCAACCCGCGCCCAAGTCCAAGCCCGCGCCGAAGCCGGATTCGGACGAGGACGAAGCCGCCGAATCGCCGGCGGGCGGCGGCTTGCGCCTGTTCGGCAAGACGATCGCGCTGCCGAAAATATCCATGCCGGATTTCGGCGCGCTTGGTCGCAAGGTCCTGGGCGAGAAGCTGGGAAGCAAGCTGTTCGGCGGGGCGAAGAAATCGGACGAGGACGAGCAAGAGCAAGAGGACAAGCATTCCGGTCGCAAACGAGGAGGCAGGGACTCAGGGAGCGATTCGGAGGACGAAGGCGAGGACGGCGAAGGGTCCGCCAAGAAGGGAAATAAACTCGCCCAAATCTGGGGCGGCCTGGATAAGCGCAAGAAAATAGTCGTCGCCGGCGCGGGCGGCCTGTTGGTGTTGATCGTGATCGGCGGCGGGACATGGTGGTTCCTCGGCAAGAGCAAGCCCGCCCCGATGGCCGCTCGCCAGCAGCTCGAGGCCGGCGCCCGGCTCCGCTCGGCCCTGTCGCCGCCGCCGGGGGAAGAAGCGGCCGAGGCCGCCGCCGGCAAGGGAAAAGCCAAAGGCAAGGCCGCGCCCGCCGCCAAGGGGGGCGGGCTGAACGCGCTGGTCACGCCGCAGGGCGCCGGCGGGATGCTGGTGGTTCCGGCGGTCAATCAGGACGCTTTCACCAAGCTGCCCTTGCGGCGCGCGGATCCGCCGTTGGCTCCGGCTCCCGACATCGCTCTCATCGAAAAGGCTTCCGACGGTTCCTTGCCCAGGGTCGGCCGCGACGGTCGCCGCTCGTGGCAGGTCTACGCCCGACCCGGCCCCGCGGCCGACGACGCCCGGCCCCGGGTGGCGATCATCGTCAGCCGGCTGGGGTTCAACCGACCGGGCGGGATCGAAACCATCCGCCGGCTTCCCGGCGAAGTCTCGCTCGCCTTCGATCCCGCCGCGCCGGGGCTTCCCGACTGGGTTTCGCGGGCGCGCCAAGTCGGGCACGAAGTGCTTCTCGTGTTGCCGGCGCGTCCCATTAATTTTCCGATCGCGGACGAGGGGCCGGCGGCGATACAGGCGTCCGTTCCGCCCGAGGACAATATCAAGCGCATGGAAACGGTCATGCTGCGTAGCGCCGGATACATCGGACTCTTGTTGACGCCGGGCGCCGACGTGGTGACGAACGAGCAGGCCCTGCGCCCCGTGTTGAAGGCGATGCATGATCGCGGCCTGATGGTCATCGACGGCGGCGGCGCCGCCAATACCCTGGTGCCGCGCGTCGCCGCGTCGCTGGGCCAGCCGGCGGCGATGGTCGATCTGGCGATCGACGCGGATCCGTCCCGCGCCGCCATCGACGCCCGGTTGGCGGAACTCGAAACGTTGGCCCGTAACGGCAAGGCGGCGATCGGCGTGGCGCACGCGCTGCCGGTGACGCTGGAGCGCCTGATCGACTGGATTCCGACGCTGGAGAAAAAGGGCATCGTCCTGGCGCCGGCGTCGGCGATCGCCGGCCGGCAGGTGCGCTGACCCATGCCGCGCGCGCCGGCTAAGCGTCCCTATCGGTTGGGCGTCGGAGCGGTCCTGTTCGACCGCCGAGGGCGCGTCTTCGTCGCGCGGCGTCTCGATACCCCAGGCCCGGCGTGGCAATTGCCCCAGGGCGGACTCGATGCCGGTGAAAACCCCCGCGCCGCCGTCCGGCGCGAACTCCAAGAGGAAATAGGAACCGATAAGGTTCGCATCATCGGCGAAACCCGGGACTGGCTCCGTTACGACCTTCCGCCGGATCTGGCGGACAAGGCCTGGGATGGGCGGTTTCGCGGGCAGAAACAGAAATGGTTCGCGCTCCGCTTTGCCGGGCGCGCGTCCGACATCCGCCTGGACGCGAGCGCGCACCCTGAGTTCGGCGATTGGCGCTGGGCGCGGCTGGACGACCTGCCGCGCGAGATCGTCGCCTTCAAGCGCCCGCTCTACGAGGCGCTGGTCGCCGAGTTTCGCCGTTTCGCCAAGCCCGTTCGATCCACGGGAGCCGCCCGGGACAAGGGCCATGCGCGGAAGTCCGCGTCCGGCCGCTCGTCAGGCGAGGGAAAGGGCGATAAGATGATAAAAGGCCCGCGCCGCGGAAAACGAGCCGTATTCCCCCAAACAAGGAGATCCACCCGATGAGAACGTTCGCCATCGCCTTGCTGGCGATTCTGGCCGTCGCCGCAACGCCCGCGCGCGTTCAGGCGCAGGGCGCCGACCTTTTCAAGGGCGTCACCACCGCCAAGACGGCCTGGGACGTGACCGTCGGCGACGAGAAGAAGTTCAACGACCGCATGGATTTGATTCGCCAAACCGCGGAATCGCTCCAGAAGCGCGGCATCAAGCCCGATTTCGTCGTGCTGATCCGTGGCCCGGCGACCAAGTTCGTCACTAAGACGCTGGATAAGACGAACTTCGAGAAGGACAAGGACAAGATCAAGAACATGTCCGGCGCCCAGGCGACTCTCAAGAAATTGAAAGACACCGGCGTTCCGGTCGAGGTCTGCGCCGTGGCGATGGGCGTCCAAAAGGTCGATAAGGACAATGTCCAGCCGTTCATCACCGTCGCCGACAACGTCTGGGAAAACCTGATTATCCTGCAAAACAAAGGCTACGCCTACATGCCGATCGATTGATCGGCGGCGGCGATGCAGATGTTCATCCGGCCATGACCGTTCGCGCGACTTCGTCCTCGTCGTCTTCGGCGCCTGCTATCGGGGCGGTCGTCAAGGCCGCCCTGGTGACCGGGGCCGGCCGGCGCATCGGCCGCGCGATCGCCCTCGATCTGGCCCGCGCGGGCTGGGCGGTCGCGGTGCACTACAATCGTTCATCGGCCGAGGCCGAGGAGACGGCGGCCGCGATTCGCGCCCAAGGCGGCCGGGCGACGGCGGTCCGCGCCGATCTGGCCGACGCCGCCGCGACCGAGACCTTGGTGGCCCGCGCCATCGACGCGGTCGGTCCCATCGCGCTGCTCGTCAACAACGCCTCCCTCTTCGAAAACGACCTTTGGAACACGGTCAGCGGCGAATCCTGGGACCGGCACATGCAGATCAATTTGCGCGCGCCGTTCGTCCTGATGCAGGAATTCGCCCGCCGTCGGCCGAAGGGCGTTCCCGCCAACATCGTCAACCTGATCGACGAGCGGGTGTGGAACCTGACGCCGTATTTCGTCTCCTATACGGTGAGCAAGATGGGCCTGTGGACCCTGACCCAGACGCTGGCCATGGCCTTGGCGCCCGAGGTCCGGGTCAACGCCATCGGCCCCGGGCCGACGCTGCCGAGCGTGCGCCAGACGCCCGAGCAGTTCCGCCGCCAATGGGAAATGATGCCGCTCAAGCGGCCCGTGGATGTCGAGGATATCTGCCGGGCGGTTCGTTTCATCCTTGACGCTTCCTCCATGACCGGGCAGATGATCGCCCTTGACGGCGGACAGCACTTGGGCTGGGCTCAGCCCGGCTATCCGCCGCCCAGCGAGGGATAGAAGCAACCGGAGATCCGCCGTGACCGTCGATTCCGCAAAAGTCGTAGCCTTGCCGCGCATCGCCGACGGCCGCGCCGGGGTCCGCCACGTGTTCGTGCGCGACCTGGTGGTGCCCTGTTCCATCGGCGTCCATCGCCACGAACGGGAAGCGGAGCAGCGGGTGAGGATCAATCTCGATCTGGCGGTGGCCGAGGGCGGCCACCCCCTGAACGACAACATTCACAACGTCGTTTGCTACGAAAAGATCGTGGCCGGCGTCCACGCCATCGTCGCCCGCGACCACGTCAATCTGGTGGAAACGCTGGCCGAGGACGTCGCCACCATGTGCCTGGCCGATTCCCGGGCGCGGTCCGTCCGGGTTCGGGTCGAAAAGCTCGACATCATCCCCGACGCCCAAAGCGTCGGGGTGGAAATCGAGCGCTTCAACGTTCCGGCCTGAAAAGGGCCTTTCGGGCGCGCTTCCTCTCTATTCACACGCCCGAATAGGCGACAAATGCGGGCAATTTCGGCCCTCCCGCCCGCGTCCGGTTCCGCGCCGCGCCCCCTCGAAGGCGGTAATTTCTGTTGTATTTTAGGGAGTTGGAGGAGGGGCTGCTCAAGCCGCCCCGGGCTTGGCACAATGGTCCGGCCGAGGCGGGTCCGTTCAGCGATGCCCAAGCCATCAACAGGTTTGTCCACAGGGATCGGTGGATATGTCGGGATTTTTTCATACGTTCGTATTCATCCGTCGCGGCCCAAGCCTCGTCGCGGGCGGCCATGACTGACGATCCGCAAGACGCGGCGCCGGCGGCCGGGGGCGGGACCGGCGCGGCGGCCATCCGCGCCGAGCTTCCACGCTTGCCGGCCAAGCCCGGCGTCTACCGGATGCTGAACGGCAAGGGCGAGATTCTTTACGTCGGCAAGGCCAAGGACCTGAAGAAGCGCGTCGCGGCCTACGCCCGGCCCGAACGGCAGGGCTTGCGTATCCGGCGGATGATCGCGGAAACGCGCGGGCTCGAGTTCGTCACCGCGCACACCGAGGCCGAGGCCCTGCTGCTGGAAGCGAACCTCATCAAGCGGTTCCGTCCGCGCTACAACATTCTTCTGCGCGACGACAAGTCCTTTCCCTCGATCCTGATCGCCCGCGATCATCCGTACCCGCAGGTGCTGAAGCATCGCGGCGCGCGCACCCGCAAGGGCGATTACTTCGGCCCGTTCGCGTCCGCCTGGGCGGTGAACGAAGCGCTGGCCATCCTGCAACGCGCCTTTCGGTTGCGCGCGTGCCCGGACACGGTATTCGCCAACCGCGTCCGGCCATGCCTTTTGCATCAGATCAAGCGGTGCTCGGCGCCCTGCGTCGGGCGCATTTCGGAAAAGGATTACGCCCGCGATATCGCCGAGGCGCGCGCGTTCCTGTCCGGCAAAAGCCGCCAGATTCAGGAATCCTTCGCCAAGCGGATGCAAGCGGCGAGCGACCGGACGGATTACGAGGAAGCCGCCGAATTGCGCGACCGCCTGCGCGCGCTGGCCCAGGTCCAGGCGAAGGAACGCGTCCACCTCGCCGGCGCGACGGATGCCGACGTCATCGCCGCGCATCAAGCCGGCGGGCAGACCTGCGTCGAGGTTTTCTTCTTTCGCGGCGGCGCCAACTGGGGCGACCGCGCTTATTTCCCGGCGCACGGGAAGGACGACGACGCGGCCGTGGTCCTGGAAGCCTTCGTCGGCCAATTCTACGCCGCCCATCCTCCGCCCAAGCTGGTGTTGCTCAGCCATGCCTTGCCCAACGCCGCCCTGGTGACGAAGGCGCTGACCCTGCGCGCTGGCCGCCGGGTGACGGTCCAGGCGCCGGATCGGGGCGAGAAACGCGCGGCGATCGAGCACGCGCTCGCCAACGCCCGCGAAACCCTGGCGCGGCGGCTTTCCGAAAGCGCCTCGCAACGCCGGCTGTTGGAAGGGGTCGCGCAGGCCTTCGGCCTCGACGCGCCGCCCGAGCGGATCGAGGTCTACGACAACAGCCATATCCAAGGCCGCGCCGCCGTCGGCGCCATGATTGTCGCCGGCCCGGACGGGTTGATGAAGGGGGCTTACCGCAAGTTCACCATCAAGTCCGAAGACATCGCGCCCGGCGACGACTACGCCATGATGCGGGAAGTCCTGACGCGCCGCTTCGCCCGCGCGCTCAAGGAAGATCCCGACCGCGCGTCGGGACACTGGCCCGACCTGGTGCTGATCGACGGCGGAGCGGGGCAGTTGTCGGCCGTCATGGGCGCGCTGGCCGATCTCGGGATCGGTGACGTGGCCCTCGCCGCCATCGCCAAGGGCCCTGAGCGCGACGCGGGGCGCGAGCGTATTTTCTTGCCCGGGCGCGAACCGTTCCGGCTGGAGCCGCGCGACCCGGTACTCTACTTCCTGCAACGGCTGCGCGACGAGGCGCACCGGTTCGCCATCGGGACGCACCGCGCCAAGCGGGGCCGCGCCTTGGTCCGCTCGGCGCTGGACGAGATCCCCGGGGTCGGCGCCCGGCGCAAGAAGGCGCTGCTGCACCACTTCGGCGCGGCGGACGCGGTCGCGCGGGCGGGCCGGGCGGAATTGGAGCGCGTGCCCGGAATCAGCCGCGCCGGCGCCCACAAAATCTATGACTGGTTCCA
>CAYIQU010000084.1:0-6506 GCA_964365645.1 uncultured Hyphomicrobiales bacterium
TCAAATCCTTGGGCATCGTCACTTTCTGCACCGCCGGCTCGGATCGGGCGTCATCGTAGGCATAAGTGCGATATTGGCTGAAGTCCGGCTTCACGCCGCCGAACGGCCCTTCCTTGTAGCGGGCCTGTTGCGGCTTGCCGTCCTTGACCGCGACCTTGCCCTGCGCCTCGGGCAGGGCCTTGGATTCCCACTTGACCGGCGGGTACAGCATATCGGCGCACGCCGCCAAGCCGAGGGCCAAGACGGCGGCAACGCCCGCAACCCTATACGTTTTTCCGTGTCGCATGACTCTATCTCCCATTCCTGTTTTTGCCGCGCCGTTTACCGACGCGCGTATTTTTTGTTCTTGATCGACGACAATCCGCCTTGAGCCTCCCGGACCCGGCGGCCTCCCTCCCATCCCCCGCAAGGGCTAGAACTTAATCTCCACCGAGCCGGTGTGCTTGGCCCCGGTGGAGTCCTCGAACGTGATCTCGAGTTTGCCCGGCGCGTCGGCCTTCAAGCGGAACGCCAGCACCGGGTTGGCGCTGATGGATTGCGTGATCTGCGCGGTCATCACTTCCTTGCCGTTATAGGTGACGCGGGCGGAGTGGATGTAGTTGTAGACCTTCTCGACGACCTTGCCGTCCGCGCCGCGCTGGATGACCTCCATCGGGTGCGGCACCAGGGCGCGCACGGTGATGGTCTCGCCCTGCTTGATCGTCTTCGGAACGCGAATGCGAACTTCAGCCATTGTTCAACTCCCAAACCTGAAATGTAATCCCTGTCTCGCGGGACCGATCATGCCCCGCTTGATCTCGCCACAGCCCCGATTGGAATCCCCCCCGGGAACAGGGGCGGCCGAAGCCGCCCCCGGATGCCGCGAGTCCCGTCAGCCGCCGCAACCGCCGACGGTCACCTTGATCGCCTGCTTCACCTGGAAGAGCGATCCGTCGTTCATTTCCGCGATGGCGCGGAAATCCGTGCTTTCGCCCAGGCGGACGTTGGCCTCGATCATCGGCTTGCCCATGGCGGGCGAGACGTTGAACTTGGCCGACATCGGCCGGCGGTTCTTGTCGGCGATGAAGTAGACGGTCTTGACGTGTTTTTGCGCCGTCGGCTCGACGTTGATCTCGACCTTGACCGGAACGACCGAGCCGTTTTCGGCGATCAACTGGGTATCCAGTTTCATCATCGAGGCGCCGTCCTGGATCTTGCGATCGCCGAACATGCGCTTCAAGGTCTGTTCGACCTTCTCTTCCGGTTCCAGCTTGGGCGCGGCCGCGATCGCGTCGAAGGGCAGCGCCAGGCCGGCGCCAAAAACGCCCGCCGCCGCGGCGATGCCCGCGAGCTTGCCGGCCGCGTTCAAGACGGTGCGACGGTGGATAGTCGTGCTGAGTACGCTCATGTGTAATCTCCCGATTGCCTGTGTTTTCTTGTTGTTGGTTGATCGCCAAAACGATCTTCGCTTACTCGAAGACCGCGTTCGTATTACCCCTTTACTACGATTGAATATTAGACGTCCATAATTTCTTTGAGTCCTTATATACGGCGGCGCAGCATAATTTACGCTTTGTTTTGCGTAGAAATATTCGTGCGCGCTTGTTAATTCCCCTTAGTCGTTCCCGCCCGCTGGACCGCTGATTTTTCAACGATGTAGCGCTGAAAATCCTGGCTGGCGTAGCGCTTGTCCCAGACATATTCGAACATGCTAATAAAGTGAAATGACCGAAAGTAGCCCGGCATTCGGGCGACCTCGACGTCGGCCCCTTTCTTGCCCTTCATCGCATCCACGGTTTCGGGGAAGAATTGGAGGGTGGGCGTGAAGTTGACCCGGTATTTGCGGGCGATGTCTTTTTCGCGCAGCGTCTCGCCGTCGAAGTCGGTCACCATGCGGTCGCCCCAGAGATTCAACTGAAGAACGGCGAAGCGTTCGCGGATGTAGGATACCGCCGTCTTGTCCCGAAGGTTGATCGTGTGCAGGTCGTGGCAGTAGGGGCAGCCGCGCTGTTCCCACAGGATGGCGAAGCGTTTCTTGGCGGCCGTCGCCTCGGCCAGGTCCTCGGCCAGATCGAGGAACGATTCCACGAACCAGTCCTGCTTATGAAGGCCGTCGTCGCCCATCTTCGGTTCGGGCAAAAGGTCCGCCTTGGCGGCGGCCTGGGCGTGCGCCGGGGGGGACCAGGCGGTCGCGGCCGCCACGGCGGCGGCGGCCAGGGGCAGCGCCAGAACCGCGCGGCGGGCGATCAATGGGACGGAACCGTGGGGGGATTTGCGCATGGGCGTGTTCCTTCGCGATATTCGGGAGGGGCGTCCGCTCGATCTCTCGTCTCGCAGAGGCGGCGCCTGCCCGCAATTCAAAAGAGCGCGATGGCGCGGCGCAACATGAATTTCCGTTCCGCCGAAGGGCGCGCGTGCGGAAACGTCGGCGGCCTGCTACCCTTTTCGGGCCTTTTCCTCCATTCGCCGCGCGCCCTTGAGAGCATGATTTCCTGGATACACGATCTCGGCCGACCCGGACCGACCGCGTTCCTGGCGCTGTTCCTCTTCGAGGCCTCGGCGCGAACGCTGCTGTTGGCCGTGGTGCCGCTCCAGGCCCTCGAACTCCTGGGAAACGCCCAGGACGTCAGCCTGCTCTATTTCGGAACCAGCCTCGCCGGCCTGGCCGCGAGCCTCGCCATTCCCTGGTTGACGCGGAAATTCCGGCGCCGAGGCGTTTTCGCTCTCGGTGTCGGCGCCCTCCTCGCCGCCTATGGCCTGCTCGCCAGCGCAACCTTGATCGGATTGAAGATCGGCCTCTGGCTCCAGATCGTCGGCACCGCGTGCCTGGAAGTGACGCTCAGTCTCTATGTTCTCGATTACGTGCGCCGGAAGGAACTGAGCCGGTTCGAACCCCAGCGCATTTTCGTCGCGGCCGTGGCGTGGGCGGCGTACCCGGCGCTGGGCGTCGTGCTGCGCACCCACGTCGCCGCCTGGGCGCCCTATGCCGCGACGGCGACGATCGCGATCCTGATGCTGCTGTATTTCCGCTGGGTGCGCGGCAGCGACGAGCCGCCGCGTCCACTCATCGTGCCCGCCAATCCGCTGCGTTATCTGCCGCGCTTCTTCGCGCAGCCGCGCTTGCGGCTGGCCTGGACGCTGGCCATGGGCCGCGCCGGCTGGTGGGTGCTGTTCTTCGTCTACGCGCCGATCTACGCCGTCGACTCAGGCCTGGGCGAAGTCGCGGGCGGCGCCATCGTTTCGGCCGGCGGCGCGGCCTTGTTCACGACCCTGCTGTGGGGATGGGTGGCGCGGCGCTACGGGATGCGCCGATTGCTGGCCGTCGGATACGGACTTTCCGGCGCGCTGACGGTGACGGTCGCGTTCCTGGCGACCGGCGGCGAGCCCGTGCTCGGCGCCGCCTTCCTGATCGCGGCGGCCGCGGCGGCGAGCATGATCGACGGGGTCGGCAACGCGCCGTTCCTGCGCGCGGTGCATCCGCTGGAGCGCGCCGAAATGACCACCGTCTTCAACACCTTCCGCCACACGGCGCAAATCCTAGCGCCGGGCCTGTTCGCGGCCCTGCTGATCCATTTCCAATTGCCGGCGGTGTTCCTGGCCGGCGGCGCGATCATGGCGGTCATGGCGGCGCTGTCGTTCTACATCCCGCGCCGGATGTAAGCGGGCGTCGGGCGTCAGGCCGCGTTCGGCCGGCGGGCGTCAGGCCGCGTTCGGATCGAACCCGGCCAGCAGCCGGTCGATGTAGAAGCCCTGAAAAAGCGTGACGCCGAGATCGTGGCCGACGTCGATGGCGCCTTGGTCGTCGACGCGAACGAAGGCGAAGCGGGTGCCGCCGTCCTGAAGCGCGCGAATGTCGTCGCGCGCCTTGGGCAACGACACCTCGGCGCCCTGGCGCCAGAAGACCTTGGCCATCTCGATGTGCAGGCGGTTGAGGTTTACCAGCCCGACGGTTTCGGGAAAGATCGCGTCGACGGCGATCCGCCCGCCGCGAGCGCGGATCAAGTCGCAGGCGACCGAGAACTCGTCGAAGTTCTGCAAGATGTTGGCCTGGCGGAATTCGAACAGCATGTTGGACAAGTTTCCGCCGTTGGAATCGAGGAACGCCTCGAAGCCGCGAGTGAACACGCTCTCGACGTTCATGTTGATCGAACAGCGCGCGCCTTCCGCGTCGGCCTGCTGGAAGGACGCGATCACGATCTGGTCGAGCAGGATGGTCAACTGGTTGAACAGGTTGCCGCTGCCGCGCATTTCGACGCCGCGCAGCGCGTGACGCTTGAGCAAGTCCATGCTGGCGTAATATTCGCGCATGACCGCGACCGCCTTCGCGCCCGGCTGGATTTCAGCCAGTTCCTGATGCCGGACGAAGGCGCGGGCGAAATCGCGCGGCCCCAGTTCGTTGCTGACGTCTTCCAGCAGCTTGATGTCGTTGACGTGAAGCGAGCGCAGCCGCGCCGGCACCGCTTCCTTCTTGACCTCGACGACCTGGAAGCGCTCGACCAAGGCGATGGCGTTGGCCAGCCGCTTGGTCAGGCCGACGACCCGCAACAGCCGGGACTGATCGACGAGACCGAAATAGTCGGGGAAATGACGCTGGATCAGGCGCAGCAGATCGACACGAAGATCGGTGGTGATCACGATCTCCTTGTACTCGTTCATGTTGATCAGGATGGAGCGTTCCGATTCGCTCAAATCGAAAACCGTGCCGCCGTTGCGTTCACGGCAGTTGCCCAAGACCTTGTTCAGGTCGTGCCAGAAATCAGGCGTGGCGTCGGCGACCGGCAGCATCCCCATGGACACGAGGAGCAAATGCGACATCTCGGGTTTCTTGCCCGTCCAGCCGCGCAGCATGGACAGTAATTTGGCGGGCGACTGGCCCGCCATCGGCGTTGCGCGATCGGTCGTCATCGGGTTTCGGTTGCCCCCTGAACGCACCGGACCGGCCCCGGCGCCCCGGCACGGGCGGGACTTGGCGCCCCGTCCCGCACGCATGCGGCAGTATGGCACAGGGCAACCCGATAGGGAATCGGGCGCGGCCGCGCGAAATCGCGGCTCATTTTAACCTTATCAAAAGCTTACGAACTGGCGGGGGTGAGGCCTTGCGAGCCCTTGAGAAATTGGTGGGCGCAGTAGGAATCGAACCTACGACCCGCTGATTAAGAGCTAGCCGAGAAACCAGAAGATTCAATGCGTGTTTACACGGTTCCGCCTCTGTTCATGCCGAACGAAAACAATGGGTTATCAGGCGAGTGTAAACAATGGGCAGCGAGACCAAGGTCAAAAACCGGCAGTCATTTTCCGCCAGCCCCGACGACACCTGGGAAACGCCGGAATATACCCGGAAACGCGCTTGGTGCTCGGCTGGCTGTGAGCTTTCAATAGGGTGTCCATCCGGCCCGGACCGAGGAAGCTGAGGTTGCGAGACTTCAATGTTCCAAGGAGAGCCGAATGGACATCCATAAGAATGCCCGTCTAACCCCGCATAGTCGAGCGGAACTGGTGCGGCGTATTGCCTCCGAAGCGCAGCCGCCAACCACCACGGCCGCGCATGGCAAAAACCGCTTCCCCGGAGATGAAATCGAGCGATTAGGGTAGCGGTGCCACTAACTCCAAATCGACCCTGAGCGCTTTTGCCAAGGCGCGGAGCGTTTCCAGCGAGCCGGTGCGGCGGCCGGTTTCGATTTGCGAGAGATAGAGCTTGCCGATCCCGGCGGCACCAGCCAGGACCGCTTGGGTCATGCCGCGATATTCGCGAAATGCCTTGATTGGGCTAGTACCTTCGAGAATGGCATTGACCACTTCGGCCGGGAAAGCCTCGGCCTTGCGGGCTTTCGCCGCATCGTACAGGGCTTCGTCCGACATGCCATCGGCGAAGGGGCGCACACGCTCCCATACGCTCCAAGGGATTACCGCGTAGGCGGGCTTGCCGTTGTCGCCGGTAATGACTTGCGGTTTAACCATGATAGCTCTCCTAATCGTACGCCCTGCCGCGCGGGGCTATAGCCAAGACATGAACCACGAGCACGTCGCGGCGCAGACTGTAGATCACGCGCCAATCGCCGACCCGGAGCCTATAGCCGGGGCGTCCCTTGAGCGCCTTGACGTTGTTGTTTGGCGCGAAGGGGTCGATAGCTAAGCGCTCGATCTTGGTCCGAATGGTCCGGGCCAGATTCGTCGGAATGCGGCGCAAGGTAATCAGCGCGTCCGCCGAATACTCGATGCGCCATGACATGGTGCGAATATAGCGCATAGCTATACCTCCATCAAGAGCCGCCAGGGGACTATTCTCGGGGTGCAGATCTGGTAAAAAATGCAGCCGTTCCCGCGCCCGCTGGGCGGATTTGTAAATCCGCAAGGCTGGGTCTCGGACGGCTTCCTCGGCGCAACCCGCGAGAATCGCGGGAAGGCGGGCCTCGATTTCGTCGTTATTCAGGCCATCCGTAACGGTGAGCCCGGCGGCATTGCCAAGGATGTTATTTAGATAGATTTCTCTCGCTTCCTCGCGGGCTATTTCCACAATTCGTCCCGGG
>CAYIQU010000085.1:0-6493 GCA_964365645.1 uncultured Hyphomicrobiales bacterium
CCGAACAGGCGTTCGATGTCGGCGCGTTTCAGTTCGATGTAGGTCGGTCGGCCGTGGCCGCACTGGCCCGACAAGGGCGTCTTTTCCATTTCGCGCAAGAGCGCGTTCATCTCGGCGGCATTGAGCAAGCGCCCCGCCCGCACGCTGCCGTGGCAGGCCATCGTCGCCACCACCTCGTCGAGGCGGTTTTTAAGGCCATGCGCCGCGTCGTGTTCGGCCAAGTCCTCGGCCAAGTCGCGGATCAGTCCCTTGACGTCGGTCTCGCCCAGCAACGCCGGCACCTCGCGCACGACGACCGCCGCCTCGCCGAACGGCTCGACGACTAGGCCCATCTCGGCCAGCTCGGCGGCGCGGCCGGCGATCCGCGCGGCGGCGGCGGCGGAAAGCTCGACGACTTCCGGAATCAAAAGCCCCTGGCGGGCGACGCCGCCGTCGGCCAGCGCCGCCTTCATTTTTTCCTGGGTCAGGCGTTCGTGCGCGGCGTGTTGGTCGACGATGACCAGCCCGTCGGCGGTTTCGGCGACGATGTAGGTTTCATGCACCTGGGCGCGCGCGACGCCGAGCGGGTATAGGGCGGGGTCGGGCACGTCGGCGGCGGGGCTCCCGTCGTCGGCATCCGCCGGCCGTGCCGCCAGCGGCGCGTGGAAGCCGAGCGCGGCTTCCGCCAGCCCGCGCGGGATGGCGGGGGAATTCCCGGACCAGGACGACGACCCGCCGCCTTGAGGTCCTTGCGGCCGCAACGCGGCCAGCGCGGCTTGGCCGACCGTGGTCGCGGCGCGATGCCCGGCGGCGGCCAGCGCGTGGCGGATCGCGCCCACCACCAGGCCGCGCACCAAGCCGGTGTCGCGGAAGCGGACTTCCGTCTTGGCGGGGTGGACGTTGACGTCAACCATGTCGGGCGGCACGTCCAGGAACAGGGCGACGACCGGGTGGCGGTCGCCCGCCATCAGGTCGCGATACGCCCCGCGCAACGCCGAGAGCAGCAATCGATCCCGCACCGGACGGCCGTTGACGAACAGGAATTGCATCTGCGCCGTCGGGCGATTGAAGGTGGGCAAGCCGGCGAAGCCCGACAGGCGCACGCCCTCGCGTTCGGCCTCGATCGGCACCGCGTTGGTGGCGAATTCGCGCCCGATCAGGGCGGCGATCCGCTCCAGCCGGGCCGCGTTGATGTCGCCCGTCGCCGGGGCGAGGCGGAAAATCTCTTTTTCGCCGTTGCTCAAGGAGAAAGCGACCCGGGGGTTGGCGAGCGCCAGGCGCGACACCGTTTCCTCGACGTGGGCGAATTCGGTGCGCGCGGTTTTCAAAAACTTGAGCCGCGCTGGGGTGGCGAAGAACAAATCCTTGACCTCGACTCGGGTTCCTTGGCCGAGCGCGGCGGGCCGAGCCGCGCCTTGGCGGCCGCCCTCGACGGTCAATGTCCAGGCTTCGGCGGCGTTGTGGGCGCGACTGGTCAGGGTCAGGCGCGCGACCGCGCCGATGGACGGCAGCGCCTCGCCGCGAAACCCGAAGGTGTCGATGCGCGTCAAATCGTCGTCGGGCAATTTCGAGGTGGCGTGGCGCTCCACCGCCAGCGCCAGTTCGGCGGCGGTCATGCCGCGCCCATCGTCGGTGACGGCAATAACGGTCTGGCCGCCGTCGCGCACGATCACGTCGACGCGCGTGGCACCGGCGTCGAGCGCGTTCTCGACCAGTTCCTTGACGGCGGACGCCGGCCGCTCCACCACCTCGCCGGCGGCGATTCGGTTGACCACCGTTTCCGGCAGGCGGCGGATGGTCACGATTTTCTCGCGCGCCAGGCGCGGATGCGGCGGGCGAGTCCGAGGGTGGAGGAATCCTGGCCTTCGCCGGTTCCGGTCGCGAGCAGGCGGGCCGCGCCGTCGGCGAGTTTCTTGCCCAACTCGACTCCCCATTGGTCGAAGGGGTTGATTTCCCACAGCACGCTTTGGACGAAAACCTTGTGTTCGTATAGCGCCAGCAACAGGCCGAGATGAAAAGGGTCCAGCGTCCGGATCAAGAGGGTCGTGCTCGGCCGATTGCCGGGAAAGAAACGATGCGGCGCCAGGCGGCGAATGGCGGCGGCCGTCAACCCTTGCGCCTTCATCTCGGCGCGGGCCTCGGCCATGGTGCGGCCCCGCATCAGGGCCTCGCTTTGCGCCAGCATGTTGGCGAGCAGAATTGCCCGTTGCGCCTCGGGACCCGGTCCCGGTTCGATCGCGGCGATGAAGTCCGCCGAAACCGGGGTCGTTCCCTGGTGCAGAAGCTGCAAGAAGGTATGTTGGGCGTTGGTGCCGGCCTCGCCCAACAGAACCGGGGCGGTGTCGCGCGGAACGGGGCGGCCGTCGCGGGTCACCGACTTGCCGTTGCTTTCCATTTCCAATTGCTGGAGATAGACGGGCAAGCGCGCCAGGCGGCTGTCGTAGGGCAGCACCGCGTGCGCGCGGATGCCCAGCACGGTGGCGTTCCAGGCGCCGATCAGGGCCAGGGTCGCGGGAATATTCTTTTCCAGGGGCGCGAGGCGGAAATGCTCGTCCATGACGTGGGCGCCGGAGAGCATCTCCTCGAAGCGGTCCATGCCGGTGGCCAGCGCGACCGGCAGGCCGACCGCCGACCACAGCGAGAACCGGCCGCCGACCCAGTCCCAGAAATCGAACACCGCGTCCGCGGGAATTCCGAACGCCTCGGCGGCGGCGCGGGCGGCGGTGACGGCGGCGAAATGGCGGGGCACGGCGGCCTCGCCCAGCATCGCGGCGATCCAGTCGCGCGCGGCGCGCGCGTTGGCCATGGTTTCCTGGGTGGCGAACATCTTCGAGGCGACGATGAACAGCGTGCCGGCGGCATCCAGCCCGCGCACGGCGCGGGCGAAATCGGCGCCGTCGACGTTGGCGAGAAAGCGAACCTCGACGCCGCTTTCGGCAAAAGGCGCCAGCGCCTCGCACGCCAAGCGGGGCCCCAGATCGGACCCGCCGATGCCGATGGCGACGACGTTCTTGATGCGCGCCCCGCCGTGGCCGGCCCGCGCGCCGGAATGGATCGCCTTGACGAAGGCGCGCATCTGGCCAAGGGTCGCCAGCACGTCCGAGGTGACGGATTTGCCCTTGGCCGTCATCGGCCGGTTGGATCGGTTGCGGAGCGCCATGTGCAGCGCGGCGCGGTCCTCGGTGTTGTTGACCGCCTGGCCGGCGAACAGCCGCTTGCGCCAGCCGGGGACGTCGGCGTCGCGGGCCAGCGCGTAGAGAAGCGCCATCGTTTCCGCCGTCACGCGATTTTTCGAGTAATCGAGCAGGAGCCCGTCGAGGGTGAGGGAGAATTTGTCGAATCGCTTCGGATCGGCGGCGAAAAGCGCGCGCAAGCCGGTGCGCGCGAGGCGCGTCCGGTGGCGGGCCAGCGCGCGCCAGGATCGGTCGATCAGCCGGGAGGGGGAACGGGTCGTCATGGCGGGCAGAATAGCGGCGCGGGCGGGCAGGGGCTAGTCGGCCGAGGCCAAGCCGTCCGGTTCGCCCGCGACCACCACCAGCAAGCGGGCGGGGTCGAGCAGGCGGCGGGCGACTCGGGCGACCGATTCGGCGGTCACGGCGCGGATGTGGTCGTTGCGGCGATCCAGATAATCGACGCCCAGGTCGTCTTGCTGCATCGCCGCCAGGATTCCGGCGATGGCGCCAAGCGCGGTCAGGCGCAGCGGGAACGAACCGGTGAGATAGGTCTTGGCGTCTTCCAGTTCCTCGGCCCGGACGCCGCCGTCGGCCATTCGCTTCCATTCGGCGCGGATGACGTCGACGGTTTCCTTGACCCGGGCATTGGCGGTGCCGGCGCCGCCGATGATCAGGGCCGAATGGCGCAGCGGGTGCAGCGACGTGCCGGCGGAGTAGGCCAGGCCGCGTTTCTCGCGGATTTCCTCGTGCAGGCGGGCGGTGAACCCGCTGCCGCCGAGAATGTGATTGAGAACCAGGGCGACGTAGAAATCCGGGTCGTCGCGCTTCAGTCCCGGGCCGGCGAAGGCGATGGCGCTTTGCGGAACCTTGGTTTTGACGACGATGGTGCGGGCGGACAGGGTCGGGACGACGTCCGCGACGGACGCGGGCGTTGCGCGCGCCGGCACCGCGCCGAACGCGGCATCGAGCAGCCGACCCAACTCATCGGGCGTCACGTCGCCGGCGGCGCCGACGATCAGGCTATCCCGCGCCAGGCGCCCGCGGACGAAGCCCCGCATGTCCTCGACGCCGATCGCGGGCACGCTCTCCAGCGTTCCGCGCGTGCGGCGGCCGTAGGGGTGGCGGGGAAAAAGCTCGTCGAACAGGCGAACCTGAGCGATCGCGTCCGGATTTTCGGAATCGCGACGGATGCGGGCCAGAATCTGGCTGCGCACGCGCTGGACGGCGTCGCCGTCGAAGCGGGGTTGGCTGAGCGCCAGCGCCAGCAGGCGCACGGCGGTGTCCTTGTGCTCGGTGAGCGTTTGCAGCGAGCCGCCGACCTCGTCGAACGAGGCGTCGAAGGAAAGGCCGATGGCCCGATCCTCCAGCGCGCCGCGAAAGGTCCGGGCGTCCATGTCGCCCGCGCCTTCGTCCAGCAACGCGGCGGTCATGCGGGCGAGCCCTTCCTTGCCGGCGGGATCGAGGGCCGCGCCGCCGCGAAACACGAAACGCAGCGACAGGATCGGGTTGAGGGTGTCGCGGACCAGCCAGGCTTCGATTCCGCCGGGGCTTTTCACCCGCACCACGTCGACCGCGCGCGCGGGCGTCGCGGCGAACAACAAAACAACCGCCGCCAGCAATCCGCCGAAAAGGCCGGTGCGCCGGGTCATGGCTGTTTCGCCGCCGGCAACAGCCGGCCGGTGACGAACCCCGGCTGGGAAAGGACATAGCGGGCGGCGGCATTGATCTGTTCGGCGGTGACGGCGCCGATCCGTTCGGGCCAGCGTTCCACGGAGTCGACGTCGAGACCGACGGCCAATGCCGCGCCCAGAACTTGCGCGCCGGTTTCCAGCGAATCGCGGGCCAGCGCGGTTTCGGCGATCAGGCGCGTCTTGGTGCGCTCGACTTCCTCAGGGCTTACGCCTTCGCGCAGGATGCGCGCGATTTCCGCCTCGGTCGCGCGTTCGACGACGTCGAGGCCGATCTCGCGTCGAGGCGAGGCGTAAAAGCCGAACCGGCCGGGCCCCCGCGTCGAGGAATCGTAATGGGCGCCGGCGCCGTCGGCGATGGCCTGATCCAGGACCAGGGCGCGGTAGAGGCGGCTGGTGGTGCCGCCGCCCAGGACCTCGGCCAGAACCTCGAGGGCGTAGGCGTGCTCCTTGGCGCCCCAGACGTGCGAAGGGGCGATCCAATTCCGCGTCCAGGAGGGTTGCGGGACGCGGGGGTCGCTCAACGCCACCTCGCGCGCCGCGCTCTGCGGCGGCTCCTCGGGCCGGATGCGCGCGATGGGCGCGGCGGCGGGAATCGCGCCGTAGTATTTTTCAGCCAGCGGTTTCAGTTCGGCGGCGGTGATGTCGCCCGCCACCACCAGCACCGCGTTGTTGGGGGCGTACCAGCGCCGGTAAAAGGCGAGGATTTTTTCGCGGTCGAGATCGCGGATTTCATGTTCCCAGCCGATGATCGGGCGGCGATAGGGGTAGTTGTAGAACTGCACCGCCGCGATCTGCTCCCGCAGCCGGCTGGCGGGATGGTTGTCGGTACGGGTGCGGCGTTCCTCCAGCACGACGAGACGCTCGCGGTCGACTTCGTCGGGGGTGATGGCGAGACCGGTCATGCGTTCGGCCTCCATTGCCATCACCATCGCCAAGCGGTCCTTGGCGATGGTCTGGTGATAGGCGGTGAAGTCGTAGGAGGTGAAGGCGTTCTCGCGCCCGCCGTTCTTGGCGATCAGGCGGGAAAATTCGCCGGCGGGGCGGGTCTTGGTGCCCTTGAACATCAAGTGTTCGAGGAAATGGGCGATGCCCGACTCGCCCGGCCCTTCGTCGGCGGCGCCGACCCGGTACCAGACCATGTGCTTGACCACCGGTGCGCGCGGATTGGGGACGACGACGACGGTCAGGCCGTTATCGAGGGTGAAGCTTTCGGCGCCGAAGACCTTGGGCATGGCCGGGCCGGGCCACGCGCCGAGAATCAACGCGGCGCAAAGCGCGGAGAGGGGGCGACGAAACACGATCATGCGTCCAACTGTATTATCCGGCGGCCGAGACGGCGCCGGGGCGGGGGATCAGAACAATCCGCGCTTGCGGCGCTGAATGACGGGGGTCTCGCCCTCGTTCACCGGTTTGCCGAGAGCCTGGTTTTCCCGGATGCGCTGGCTTTCCTTTTCCGGGTTGACGATCACGGCGCCCGGTTCGTCGGGTTTGCGCCAGAACAGGATCTTGTTGGTGATGCGGTCGTTTTCCTGGGCCAGCGACGCCGCTTCCTCGTTGAGGAGGACGCGGATGTTGGGTTGGACGGAAAGCCCCCCGGTCTGGCGCAAAAGCGCGGTGGTGCCCGGACTCGCTCCGGCCGGCGCCGCCGCC
>CAYIQU010000086.1:0-6456 GCA_964365645.1 uncultured Hyphomicrobiales bacterium
TGTAGCGGGGAATCATCGACGGGCGGTCCTGAATAGTGGCGGCAAGGGTTGTATCATAACGGCCCGGGGCGTCATAGTAACGCGGTAACGCGGGGGCCGTCGCGGCCCGGCGGGGAGGCGCGCGCATGAGCGAATCGCCGACGATCGCATCCCGGATTCCGATGCCGATCCCGGTCCTGGAGATCGGCGCGGGCGGCGCGCCGGCGTTGGCGAAAGCGGCGCCGGATCGGCTGGGGTTGATCCTCGCCGCGGCGGAAGTGCACTACACCCGAATCGGACTTGAAATCGGCGATCGGCTGTCGCGCCGTTGGTTCGAGCGCGCCGAAAATCCTTACCTGGACGAAATCGCGGCGGCCGCGGCGTGCCTCCATCATGTCCCGGCCGGTCATGCCGGTGTCCGCGCCGGGGCGTACCTTCTCAATCTGTCCTACGAATGGACCTGCACGACGGCGGTCGCGCCCGATCCCACCGGGCGCGGCAATCGGATGTTGCGCACGCTCGACTGGCCGCTCGACAATCTCGGCCGGGCGCTGGTGGTCGCGCGCCAGGAGGACGACGCCGGTCCCTATCTCAACGTCACCTGGCCCGGCTTCGCCGGCGTCATCACGGCGATGGCGCCCGGGCGCTTCGCCGCCGCGCTCAACCAGCCGCCCGCGATCAAGCGGACGTTTTCCTGTTGGCTCGATTGGGCGATCGCGCGCGCGCGGGTTTTCCAAAGCCGGGCGTTGCCGCCCGCGCATCTGCTGCGCCGGGTGTTCGATACCTGCCGCACCTACGCCGAGGCGCGCGCGATGCTGATCGAAACGCCGCTGTGTTTGCCCGCGTTCTTCACCTTGAGCGGGATCGCGCCGAACGAGGGCTGCGTCATCGAGCGCACCGAGGACGCCGCGCGGGTGCGCGAATCGCCCGCCACCGCCGCCAACCACTGGGTGTCGTTTCCGTTTCCCGGCTGGCCCCGGGGCGAGGCGAGCGAAACTCGATTCCGCCGCATGAGCGAAATCCACCGTCGCGCCCCGGACGGCTTCGCCTGGGTCGCGCCGCCGATCCTGAACGCGACCACGCGGGCCGCCGTGGTGGCGAACGCGGCGCGCGGCGTTCTCTGGGTCCAGGGCTACGAGAGCGACGGCCCCGCGACCGCGCCGCTGACGATTCCTTGAAGCGCGTCAGAGGCGGAACTTGGCTTTCCGCATGAACACGAACCAGCCCAATCCGGCCAGCTGGACCGCCAGCACGGCGGCGAAGGCCGCCTGGTAGGCTTCGGTCGGATAGCCGCCGTCCGCGCCTTGCGGCCAGCGATTGACGATCAGGCCGACGCCCCATTGGCAGGCGAAAATGCCGAAGAACACGAACATATTGAGCGCGGTCGAAACCCGGCCGGCCATCTCGGGCGGGAAGCTCTGGTTCAGCGCCGAATACCACAGCACGTTCGAGGAACCGAAGAACGTGAACAAAATCCACAACGGCGCGGCGAACGCCGGCGGCAGGAAAATGATTCCCGCCTGCACGACGAAGAAGGCGAGCATGGCGGCGACGCCCATGGTCGGCAGGCGCACGCCCAGCCGGGTCAGCCAGTCGGCGATGGTGCCCATGCTCAGATAACCCACCACCATGCCGGCCGCGACCCAAAACAGCCAATCGCCGATGGCCGCGCCCTTGAGTCCGGCGACGTCCTTCAGCCAGGGGCCGACCCACAGGCTTTGCAGGGCGATGAAGGTGCCCTGGATGGGCGTGTTCATCCCGGCGACGCGCAGAAACAAGGGATCGCGCAGCACGGTGAGCAGCCCGCGCGCCTGGGCGGCGAAGCTGCTGCCCGCGCCCGGCGACGCCCGCCGGGGCACGACGAAATAGACGACCGCCGCGACGGCGATGACGGACAGGCCGTAGAAGACGAACACGCCGCGCCAGTCGGTGAAGGCCAGCAAGCCCTCGACGGGCGAGGTTCCGGCCAGCGCGCCCAGGCCGCCCGCGGCCATCTGCAAGCCGTTGACCAGGGCCAGGCGCTCCTTCGGGAACCATTGGCGGTACGCCGTGAACGCCGCCATCAGGCAGGCCGAAACGCCGAGCCCGATCAGGGCGCGCCCGGCGGTGAGGCCGGCCAGCGAATCGGCCACCCCGAAGAGGAACGCGCCCAAGGCCGCGACCAGCAGCAAAAGGGCGTTGGCCCGCCGGGGGCCGAATCGGTCGAGCAGGATGCCGAGCGGCAACTGGAACGCGCCGAAGGCCAGGAAATAGACGCTGGTCAGGAACCCCAGGTCGGCCGCGTCCAGGTTCAGATCGCGGATCAGGTGGGGCGCCAGCACGGCGTTGACAACCCGCCCCAGGTAGGAAAGGAAATAGCCGAGCGCGAACGGCACGAAGACGCGCAGCGCCAAGACGGGAGTGAGGGCGGGGATCGGGGCGGGCATGGCCGCTGAAACTAACGGCCGCGACCCTCTTCGGCAATCCAATCAAGAATAGGACGAACGCCATGGATATCGATTATCGCGCCGGCATCGCCAACTGCCTGACCGACGGCTATTTCCCGTGGCTGCCCCATTTCCAGCGCGGCAAGGTGCGCGATTCCTACGACCTGCCCGACGGGCGGCGGGTGATGGTGGCGACCGATCGCCAATCGGCTTTCGACCAGGTGCTGGCGGCGGTGCCGTTCAAGGGCCAGGTGCTGACCCAGACGGCGCGCTTCTGGTTCGACGCCACCGCCGACATTTGCCCCAACCACGTTCTCTCGTACCCCGATCCCAACGTGGTGGTCGGCCGGCGCCTGTCGATGCTGCCGGTCGAGGTGGTGGTGCGCGATTATTTGACCGGCTCGACCTCGACCAGCATTTGGACCCTGTACGCGAAAGGCGAGCGCCATCCCTACGGCCACGTCCTGCCCGACGGCCTGGTCAAGAACCAGCGCCTGCCCGGAACCATCCTGACGCCGACGACCAAGGGCGACGCCGGCGCCCACGACGTGCCGATCACCGGGCCTGAGATCGTCGCACGCGGACTGGTGGCGCCGGGCTTGTGGGCGGAAGTCGAGCGGGCGGCGATCGCGCTGTTCAAGCGCGGGCGCGACATCGCCGCCGGCCACGGCCTGATCCTGGTCGACACGAAATACGAGTTCGGCGTCGACGCGGACGGGCGGCTGACGCTCGCCGACGAAATCCACACCCCCGATTCCAGCCGCTACTGGATCGCGGAGAGCTACCCGGACCGGCTCAAGGCGGGCGAGGAGCCGGAAAGTCTCGACAAGGAGTTCCTGCGCCTGTGGATCGCGGCGCGCTGCGATCCCTACAAAGACCCGATCCCCGAAATCCCGGCGGACACCTTGGCCGCGTTCAGCGCCAAATACGTCCGGCTCTACGAACATCTCACCGGGCAGGCGTTCGCCCCGGCCGAGCCCCAAACGCCCGTGCGCGCGCGCATCGAGCGCAACTTGAAGCGCGCGTTCCCCGAATTCGCGCCGAAGTGACGGCGAGGGCGAAGCCCATGGCGCGGTCGAAGGATCATACCGGCCGGCCGTCGGGGGTGCTCGATCCGGCGCAATTGCGGCGTGTCGCGGAAACGACCATCGGCCATTACGACCGGGCGGCCGAGGATTTCCGCGCCGGCACGCTCGACCACGACGTCAGCCAAAACCATAGAGCGCTGCTCGAGGCGATCGAGGGCGATCCGCCGTTCTCGATCCTCGATCTTGGCTGCGGACCGGGCCGGGACCTCCGGTATTTTCGCTCGCTCGGGCATGACGCCGTCGGCTTGGATGGATCGAAGGAATTCGTTTCCATGGCCCGTTCTTTTTCAGGGTGCGAGGTTCTGCACCAGGATTTCCTCGCGATGCGATTGCCGCCCGGCCGCTTCGACGGCGTGTTCGCCAACGCGTCCCTCTTCCATGTGCCGAGTCAGGAGTTGCCGAGGGTCTTGCGCGAACTCGCCCAAGCCCTGAAGCCGCGCGGCGTCCTGTTTTGCTCGAATCCGCGGGGCAACAACGAGGAAGGCTTGAGCGGCGACCGCTACAGCGGATTCTTCGATCTCGACACGTGGCGTACTTTCGTCACGACGGCCGGGTTCGTCGAATTGCACCACTACTTCCGTCCGCCGGGACTGCCCCGCGACCAGCAACCGTGGCTCGCGAGCGTTTGGCGCAAGGGTTGAGCGGGGTTCGGATGAAGCTCCGGATAACTTTCGGGCGGGATCGGATAAGGCCAATTCGCCTTAAGCCCTTGATTTGACGGAAAACACGCGTCGAGACGCGAATTTTCATCATCAAAGATCATCATTCATCATCATTTCTCATCATTTTCCCGCCCGTTGGGGTGGGAAAATAAAAACGGATTCACTTGTCCAAGAACGCGGGATTACGTCTGGCGGCGCGCCGAGGCGGCAAGTCAAAAAGCCGAAATCGGGATGTCGACCTTATATATCCTATTCTAGGAAAATTGTCAATATTCGGCTTCTGCGTCCCTCGCGGTTCCAGGGTCGTTACAAGTAACATTGATCATTTACATGTAACGATATAAAATCGGCCGCAGGAAATAAAAATGAGCACCGTCGCCGAACGCCAGAGAGACCGCCGCCACCGCCTGCACCGGGCGGGTATCGTCGATGTCACCGTGACGATCCCCGAGGCGCGCCGGGCGGCGCTACGGCAGTTCGCGCAAAGCTTGCGCGCGGGGGGATCGTCGTCGGGGAGCGGCTTGTTGATCGAAACCCTCCGAGCGCTCAAGTCGATCCGGCCCGATCTCGAACGCGCCGGGGTGCTTCACGCCGGGGTCTTTGGCAGCGTCGCGCGCGGGGACGACCGGCCCGGCAGCGACATCGACATCGTCATCGAGATCGACGCCAAGCGCGTCGGCGACATCGTCGCCTATGCCCAAATCGCCGAGCGCATCAAAAACGCCGTTCGGGCGCGCTGTCCCGACGCCACCGCCGTCGATGTCGCGGATCGCGCCGGTCTCAAGTCCCGCGTGCGGGACAGCGTCGAGCGGGACGCGATCCATGCCTTCTAAGAATCCCGCCCAGCGGCTCGACGATATTCTCGAAAACATCGCGCGTACCCGCGCGCATGTCGCGGGAATGAACGAAGCGGCGTTTCTTGAGGATGCCAAGACCGTCGACGCGGTCGAGCGGTGCATCGAGCGGATCGCCGAGGCCGCGCGCAAGCTGGGCGATGCCTACGACGGGACTTATCCCGATCTCGACTTGCCGGCGTTGCGCCAGTTGGGCAGCGTTCTCCGCCACGACTACGACAGCGTGCAGCCGGTCCTGCTGTGGGGGTTCGTGACGAACCGATTGGGGCCACTGGAGAGAATGGCGCGGGCCGAATTGGCGAAGGTGGAAGGGGGACGTGACGGGAACGCCTGACGAGCTACGCGACAGCCGTTCGCCGTCATGGCCGGGCCCACGGGTCCGGCCAAAGGCCGGCCCGAGGACAAGCTTGTCCCGGCCATCCACGTACTTGAATTTTCTCGGATTTGAAGGCGTGGATGCCCGGCCTGCGCCGGGCATGACGATCCTTTCTAGCGGCAATCCATTTTACCGCATCCCCATGTCCTTGCCCGGGGCTTCGCTACAGAAGCCCCATGTCCTTGAACGACGCCAGGCCGCGCTTGGCGACGACGAGGTGGTCGTGGAGCGCGATGCCGAGCTTTTGCGCGGCGTCGCGGACCTCGCGGGTCATCTCGATGTCGGCCTTGGAGGGCGTCGCGTCGCCGCTCGGGTGGTTGTGGACCAGGATGATCGCGCTCGCGCCCAGTTCCAGCGCGCGTTTCACCACCTCGCGCGGATACAGCGGCGTGTGGTCGACGGTGCCCTGGCCCTGGATTTCGTCGGCGATCAGGACGTTCTTGCGGTTCAGGAACAAAACCCGGAACTGCTCGCGGGTCTCGCGGGCCATGGCGACGCGGACGTAGTCGGTCAGCGCCCGCCACGACGACAGCACCGATTCCGCCTTGGCGTCCTCGCGGGCCAGCCGTTCGGCCGCCGCGCGCGCGATCTTCAGCGCCGCCACCGTGGTTTCGCCCGCGCCCTCGACCTCGATGATCCGCGCCGCCTCGGCGCCTAAGACGCCCGCGAACGAACCGAAGCGCGCGATCAGGCGCTTGGCCAAGGGCTTGGTGTCGGCGCGCGGATGGGCGAGAAAAAGCAGCAATTCGAGCAGCTCGTAATCGGCGAGCGCGTCGGCGCCGCCCTTCAAGAACCGCTCGCGCAGGCGGGCGCGGTGGCCGGCGTGGGGCGGCTTGGGTTCCGATTTTTCCCCCTTGGCCGCCATGGGATCAGTCCGCCGGATAGGGCGGCTTGTGCCAGCCCTTGGGCGACAGGGTGAACACCTCGCAGCCGTCGGCGGTCACGCCGAGCGAGTGCTCGAACTGCGCCGACAAGGACCGGTCGCGGGTGACGGCGGTCCAGCCGTCGTCGAGGATCTTCACTTCCCAGCGGCCGGCGTTGATCATCGGCTCGATGGTGAAGAACATGCCC
>CAYIQU010000087.1:0-5625 GCA_964365645.1 uncultured Hyphomicrobiales bacterium
ATGACCACGGTGACGCGCCGGGCCGAACCGCGCTTCAACGCGTCCACCGTCACCAACAGTTCCATCAGGTTGTCGTTGGCGGGATACGAGGTGGACTGGACCAGGAAAACGTCCTCGCCACGGACGTTCTCATGGATCTCCACGAACACCTCGAGGTCCGGGAAACGACGGATGGTGGCCTTGGTCAGCGGCAGATTGAGATAAGCCGCGATGGCCTCGGCCAAAGGCCGATTACTGTTGCCCGCAAGAATCTTCATGACCCGGCCTGCTTCGTTACCCGTGCTGAATACGGCGTAACTATTTGTCCTAAAAAGAGAATTCTGGTCCGCCGCCCATCACGGCGCCGCCGAAGGTGGCGGACTTTAACAAGAGCACCCGCCCCTGTAAACGCCCAGCGAGGCCGCCGGGAACCGCCCCCCGCCGGGGGGTTTTTCCCCATTAGGCAACCCGTTCGGAACCCGCTATCGTCGGGGACCGGCTTTCGGGGGAACGAAAGCCACCCCTCCATTTTTCCTCTATTTAACAGGGGATTAGCGTTGGGGAAGAAAGGATCGGGGCGCGAAAACCCGCTCCTGCCGGGGAAAATGGCGCCATGAACGAGGCGGCTAAACCTGTCTCTCGACGGGTCCGGTTTCACGAAAGCCTGCGCGCACGGCTTTTGCTGGTCGTCGCGGTGGCGATCGGGCCGATGCTCGCCTGGGCCGTGGGTGAGGCCGCCTTGACCCAAAGGGAGGAAGCCGCCCGCGCGCGGGCCGAAACCCTCCAAGCCGCGCGACTGTTCGTCGCCCGCCACGAAAGCAACATCCAGGAAACCCGGGCGGTTTTGCGCGCCCTCTCGCACACCGACGAGGTCGCCAGCGGCGATCCCGAATCGTGCAATCTCCTCTTCCGGGAAGTGCTGAAAGACCACCAGATGCTGATCAATCTGGTCGCGGTCTCCCCCAGCGGCCACGTTTTCTGCAGCGCCAAGCCCCTGCCGCCGTATCCCGTCTATCTCGGCGATCGTCTCTACGTCGAAACGGCGTTCAAAACCAAGAAATTCACCGTCAGCGATTATCTCGTCTCCCGCGTGACGGGCGACGTCACGATCATCTTCGCCCACCCTTATGTCGGCCAAAAGGACGACGTGTCCTGGCTGGTGATGGGCGGGCTGGACTTGACGTGGTTCAAGGATCAGGTGGCCACGGCCAACCTGCCGCAAAGGGCCACCGTCACCCTGACCGACATTCACGGTTCGGTTCTGGTCGATCTTCCATCCAGGGACATCTCGGACGAAATGGCCGGACGTTCCATCCTCGGCACGCCGATGGAGCAAGCCCTTCATCCTCGAAAGGAACTGGTCTTCGAGGCGGCGGCCCTCAACGGCGATATGCATATCTTCGCCTCGATTCCCTTGATGGTCGAAGGAAAGCCGACGTCCTACGTCGTCATCGGCATTCCCTTCTCGACCGCCTTCGCGCCGTCGCGCCAGAAAATAATCGCCAACCTGACGGCGATCGCCGTGCTCGGCTTGATCGCCGCGGTTTTCGCCGTCTGGCTGTCGAACAGCCTGGTGGCGCGGCGCACCGACCAGATTCTGGCCGCCGTCGAGCGCCTGGAAACAGGCGATCTTTCCGCGCGCAGCGGGATGCCGCCGGCCAGGGACGAAATCGGTCACTTGGCCAGCGCCTTCGACGACATGGCCGCCGCGCTGGAGCGCGCCGACGCCGAGCGCCAACGCGAAGAAGAGCGCTGGCGCGACCTGGCCGAAGCCGCCCGCGACGGCATTTTGGTCCACGACGGGGTGCTGATCCTGGACGCCAATCGCCGGCTCGCCGACATCTTCGGCTACGAGCGGTCCGAACTCATCGGCGCGGCCCTGACCATCCTGGTCGCCGACAAGCACGCCGCGCTGTTGCAGGATTACGCCGCCAACCGCCGCGAAGACACCGCCCATTTCACCGGCCATCGCCGGGACGGCTCGACCGGACCGATCGAGGTTTCCGGCGGCAACGCCTATTACCGCGGCGAGGCCCGGCATGTTCTGTCGATCCGCGACATCGGCGACGAGATCGCGCTGAAGCAGCGCGTGCAGTGGCTGTCGCAGGTCATGGAGCAGAGTCCCTCGTCGGTCATGCTGACCGATACCGAAGGCGCGATCGAATACGTCAACCCGCGGTTCTCGGAAACTTCGCTCTACTCGCCCACCGAGGCCATCGGCCGGGGCGCGAATATCCTCAATTCCGGGCTGAACCCCTCGGACCTGTACGCGGACCTGTGGAACACCTTGAAATCGGGCGAAGTCTGGCGCGGCGAAATCCTCAACAGGCGCAAGGACGGCTCGCTCTTCTGGGAATACGAGGTGATCTCGCCGGTTCGCGACGGCGCGGGCCGCGTCACCCATTACGCCGCCGTCAAGGAAGACGTGACGCTGCGCAAGGAGTACGAGGAGCGGCTTCTGCGCCAAGCCCATTACGACGAATTGACCGGCCTGCCCAACCGGCTGCTCGCCCGCGACCGTCTCAACGTCGCGCTCGCCCGCGCCCAACGCGACGGCCAGAAAGTGGCGGTGATGATGCTCGACCTCGACGGCTTCAAGAAGATCAACGATACCCTCGGGCATACCGTCGGCGACGCGCTGCTCGGCGAAATCTCGACACGACTCAAGAGCGTCCTGCGCGAAGCCGATACCGTCGCCCGTTTCGGCGGCGACGAGTTTCTCATCATCCTGCCCGATCTCAAGCAGGACATGGCCGCCGACGTTACCGGACGCAAGATCCTGCACGCCTGTTCGCGGGCGGCCACCATCGGCCCGCATGAGTTGTTCGTCACCGCGAGCCTCGGCATCACCCTTTTCCCCGACGACGGCGACAGCCCCGACGCCCTGCTCAAGAATGCCGACACCGCCATGTACGAAGCCAAGCGCGCGGGCAAAAACCGCGCCGCGCCGTTCCGCAAGGAAGCCGGCCAGCGCATCGTTCGTCATCTCGCCATCGAAACCGGCCTGCGCCGCGCCCTGGAACGCCATGAACTGTCGCTGGTCTTCCAGCCGATCATCGACCTTCAGACCGGCCTGACCGCCGGCGCGGAAGCCTTGGTGCGCTGGCACAACGCCGAGCTTGGCACCGTCAGCCCCGCCGAGTTCATCCCGGTCGCCGAGGAATCCGACATCATCCACGACATCGGCGACTGGATCATGCAGGAAGGCTGCCGCGTCGCCGGCGAAATCCGGAAAAGCATCGAGCGGCCCCTGTTCATGACCATCAACCTGTCGGCGCGCCAGGTCGACCGGCGAATTCCGGAGTTGGTCGCCGCCGCCCTCGACACCCACGCCCTTCCGCCCGAGCTTCTCAAGATCGAAGTGACCGAAAGCCTGCTGGTGCGCGACATGCCGCTGACCCTGGAAATGATGGAATCGCTGCGGACCATGGGCGTCGGCTTGGCGCTCGACGACTTCGGCACCGGCTATTCGTCGCTCAGCTACGTCAAGAGCTATCCGTTCAGCATCCTGAAGATCGATCAGAGCTTCATCCGCGACGTCATGAAGGATGTCCGCGACCGGCGCCTGTTCGCCGCGATCGTCGCCATGGCGCGCGCGCTCGGTCTTGATGTCACCGCCGAAGGCGTTGAAACCGCCGAACACCTCGCCCTGGTCCGCGATCAAGGCTGCACCTACGCCCAGGGATACTACTTCAGCGTCCCGCTGCCCCAGGACCGGTTCATGGCTTTCGTGCGCAAGCCGGCTTTCGTCCGCTAAACTAGGTGGACCGTCAGCGCGGCGGCGGCGCCCGGCCGGGCACCAGCGGCAACGGCGGCGTCGCCGGCACGGCCATCTGCGCCTTGCGGGTCGCCGGCCGGCCGAACAGTTCCTCGACCCCGTCGGCGGCCGCGTTCGCCACCATCATCGCGACCTGTCCCCAAACCCCGTTCAGGCTGCCGGCGGGGATGGTGTTTTCCTGGATCGCGCGTCCGACCTGGCCGCCGCTGACGGTGGTGACGATCCACGTCAGCTTGACCCGCTGGCGGCCGTTGGCGGGCGGCGCGAGGTCAACCCGCCCTTCCACCTGGAACACGGCCTGGCGCGGATCCTCGGTCACCATGAAGTCGCGGATCCGGAGGGCCTGCTTGATCGCCAGCATCAGGGCCTGATTCCCGTCGCCGGGCGCGCCGTCCACCGAACGGATCAAGATCACCGGATTGGCCCACGCGGTCGAAAGAGGCGATCCCTGCACCGGCGCGATGGGCGCGGCGGCGATTTCGCGCGCCGGCGCCGGCGGCGGCGTATGCGACGCCGGGGCATAGGCCGGAACCGTGGGCGGCGCGGCGGACGCGGCCGCGGTCGGTTGGTTGGAAGCAACCTCCATTCCGGCCGAGGCGGCGGGACGCGGGCCGTTTTCGCTCGACGCCGCCACCGTCGTTCCGCCCTCGCGCAGAACGGCGGAAACCTTGGGCGCGACCTCGGACGCCAGCAGGCGCACCGCCGCCGGCGCCGCCTTGTCCCACAGCGCGCGGTCCATGGCGGCGATCTGCCGGTGCTCGGCGATTAGGCGGCCGGCGCCGGCGTGATGCAGCCACCGGATATCGACCCAGACGACGGCGCTGCCGGTCTCGACGGCCTCGACCCGGCCCGAAAGGGTCTGCGCGCGACCGTCGGCACGCGCGGCGGCGCGGACGTTGGGCGACACGGCGCGCAAGGTCCGGGCCAATTCCTCGGCCAGCGCCTGCCGCCCGGGCCAGTCGGTACCCTCAAGCGGCAGAACGAGCATGTTGGCATCGGCGGCGATCTGGGCCGCGTCGTCGCCGCCGAAGGACATCCACCCGCCCACCTGCGAGGCCACCTTGGAGGGAAACGCGGCCACCTGCGAAGGCAGTTCCCGCACCGTGTCGCAGCCGCCGAGCAGCAGGACGAGCGCCAGCGCCGGCGCGAATCGCGCGGCGGACAAACGACGGGGGCGGCGGTGTTCGCTCACGGCGTCATCCTCGCGGCGGCGCTGCTTGGCCCGGAACGGGCGGCAACGTCATGGTTGGGGGAATTTTGAGGCGGCGTTCCGAGAATTCCGCCGGCGCGCCTCGCGCGGCGTCGGCGACTTCCGAGCGGCGAATCACATCCGCGATTCCCGGAACGGCCGCGCCCGCCACCAACGCCGCCATCGAACCCCAGGATTTGTCCAGGCTGCCGGCGGCAACCGCGTTTTCCTGAACCGCGCGTCCCAGCGCCCGGCCCTTGGCGTCGCTGATTTCCCAGACGACGCGCACCGACTGGCGGCCCGCTTCGGCCGCGCCGACGGTGACCGATCCGGCCATCAGATAGTGAGCCGATCGGGGCTGATCGGCGACCCCATAACCCCGCGCGACCAGCGCCGCCCGCGCCGCCCGGGTCAGGGCGCTGTTGCCGTCGCCGGGCGCGCCGGAAACCGGGATCAGGAAAAGAAGGGTGGCCGACCCAACGGCCGCCGGCGACGGCGCCGCGTCGTAGGGCCTCGACGGCGGCGGCGCGATCTCGGCCGCGCCCACGGCCAGCACGGGCGTCGCGGCGGGATCGGAGGACATGGAGGCGACAACGGTGGATGCGCGCGGCTCCGCCGTGGTCATGGATGCGCGCGGCTCCGCCGTGGTCATGGATGCGCGCGGCTCCGCCGTGGTCAT
>CAYIQU010000087.1:5725-6446 GCA_964365645.1 uncultured Hyphomicrobiales bacterium
GGATGCGCGCGGCTCCGCCGCGACCGCCAAAGCCGGTTTGGCGGCGGCGCGCGCGGGAGCCGACGGAACCGGGCCATGGGCGACCACGGTGGGCGGCGTTCTCATCACCAAGGACGAAAACCCGTGCGCCGCGCTTTCGCCGACCGTGTGGATCACGCGCGGATCGCCGTTGTCCCAGGCGAAGCGATCGGCAGTGACGCCGTCGACGAAGCGGCCGACCTCGCGGTTTTCGCGCCGATCGAAAACGCGCCATTCGACGGCGATCACCGAATTGAGAGCCGGGTCGCGGTTCGGTCCGGCGTGCCCGGTCATCAGGAAGCGACTCGATAAGACCGGCCGCGCCCCCGACGGCGATGGCGCCAAGGCCGCCGGCGCCACGGCCGGAATTGTTCCCGGCAGAACGCCCGGCGACGCCCCCGGCGTCACGATCGCCGGCACATTGTAGCGCCCGAGGCCCTCGACCACCGAACGGGCCAGCAGCTTCGCCATCGGCGCGGCGGTCCCTTCCAGCGGCGCGACCTCGACGCCTTCCGCCGATGGGTCGTACTCCGTCAGCGCGGCCGGCGCCGGCGGCAGCGTCAACGGACCGGCCAGGCTGTTGACGCGCGTCTCGGCGCACGCGGCGCCGAGGAACGCGAACGCCAGCACCGCCGCCCAGCCGACGAAACGCCGCGCACCGGTTTTCCCTCCCGCCGTGCTCATCCCCCGCCCACCATCGCCA
>CAYIQU010000088.1:0-6435 GCA_964365645.1 uncultured Hyphomicrobiales bacterium
GGCGGCCCAGGGATCGCGCGCGGATAAGACCGGCGGCGGCGCTTCGGCTGTTTCCGGCGGCTCGCGCAGGCTTTCAGGCATGCGCGGACGCCGGGCAACTCGCGCATCGCGGCCCGCCATCTTGTCGGCGAACCACTCGAAAAAATTGCGCGATCGCGGTGGCTGATCCGGGGGCGGCAACGGTTCGGCGGCTTTTCGGCCCTTGGCCGCGCTGGGGGCCGCCGCTTGTTTCGACTTTTGTTCCGGTTTTTGTTCCTGGGGCGGTTTCGCTTCTTCCGCCTTCACCGGCGGCTTCGTTTCTTCCTGTTTTTCCGGCGCCTTGGCCGGCGGGGGCTCGTCGTCCTTCACCATGACGCCCGCCAGCCACTGGAATAAATTGCGCGAACGTTTCGGTTGGACGATGTCCGGCGCGGGCGCGGGCGCGGGCGCGGGCGACGGCCGGGCCGCGACCGGCTCGTCCGGCGGCGCGCCGCCATCCTTGACCGCGCGGGAAGGCTCGGTCTTTTTCGCGGACGGCGCGGCCGCTTTCGGCGACGCTTTCGGGGCCGACTTGGCGGTCCGCGCGCGGTCCTTGGCCTCCTGCTGGGCGCGCAATTGGATCCGTTCCTGGGCGAGCAGGTAATTGGCGATCTCGATATTGCCGATTTCGACGGCGAATTCGGCCGGGGTCAGGCCGCGCGTGTTGCGAAGCGTGACGTCGGCACCCGCCCCGACGCCCCGTTGCACGGCGGTCATGTCGTTTTTCATCACCGCGTCGAACACGCCCTGGGTGGGCGCGGGCAGGGTGCTGGTGCCCTCCTGGGCGGCGGCGGACCCGGCCATGACCCAAACAGCCAGCGCGACCGCCGGCAAGCCGGCGGCGCGGCCGAGACCCTGAAGAACCGGACGGAACGAAAACCCTGTCATTCACTACGTCGTGATTGAAGCCGAACCTTGAGGCAAACACCCCCGCCGCGGACCCGCCCCGGGACCCGCGATTCTCAACGTCTTGGCGCATACTGCCTCGTTTGCCGAGGGGGGACAACAAGGGCGCCGCCGAAAGCGGCCGCCGCTTCGCTTTCCCGCTTGCAAGGGGCGGTTCGGGGAATGAAAAGTGGCGTTGCGCCGATCCGGAATACGCCGGGCGACGACGAACGGGGAAAAGAAGATGAAACGGGCGATTCGGGTTCTCGCGGCGGCGACGGTGGCGGCCGGCCTCGTGGCGGGCATGTCCGCGAACGCCGCCGAGGTGCGCATCGAGCATAAGGGAATGGGGCTCTTGGGCGAAGCGATGCTCGCGCCGGGCAAGACGTGGAAGGACGGCGCGATCCTGATCGTGCACGGCACCATGGTTCATCGGGGCATGGACACCATCGCGCACCAGCAGAAGGCGCTGCTCGACCAAGGCCTTTCCAGCCTTGCCGTCACGCTCAGCCTCAACGTGCCCGACCGGCGCGGCAATGCCGACTGCGACAAGCCGCAGGCGCACCGCCATCAGGACGCGCCGGCCGAAATCGCCGCCTGGATCGCGTATCTCAAGGGGCAAGGCGCGCCCGGCATCACTCTTTTCGGCCACTCGCGCGGCGGAAATCAATCCGCCCGGCTGGCGGTCGATGGCATCGACCCGGTGGTGAAACGGCTGGTCCTGCTCGCGCCGTTGGTCTGGGACGAAAAACGCGTGACGGATGGCTACGAGCGCGCTTACCGCGTTCCCCTCAAGGCCCGGTTGGCCGAAGCCGACAAGATGATCAAGGCGGACAAGGGCAAGGACCTGATGCGCGGCGTCGCGTTCCAAACTTGCCCCAAAGCCGATGTTAGCGCGGACACGTTTCTGTCCTACTACCGCGACGACGGCCGGATGGACACGCCCAGCCTGGTCTCGAAGATAAAGGTTCCCGTTCTGGTCATTACCGGAACGCTCGACACCTTGTTTCCCGATCTGCCGGCGCGCATGAAGGACAAGCTGGGGCCGAACATAAAGATGGAAACCATCGACGGCGCCGATCATTTCTTTCGCGATTTGATCGCCGACGAGGTCGCCGATATCGTCGTCAAGCATGTCGAAGGAAAATAACGTGGCGAAAAAACAAGACACCAAGAATACCGGCATGGCTCTGGCCCGGATGGGGGCGAGCGGCCTGAAGGTCTCGCCGCTCTGCCTCGGCGCCATGATGTTTGGCGCGCGCACCGACGCCCGTGAAGCCGGGCGCATCGTGGCGCACGCCCAAGACGCGGGCGTCAACTTCATCGATACCGCCGACGTCTACGCCAAGGGCGAATCCGAACGGATCGTCGGAAAACTCATCAAGCGCGAGCGCGAGCATTGGGTGTTGGCGACCAAGGCCGGCAATCCGATGGGCGGCGGGGCGCACCGCCAGGGCATTTCCCGGCGCTGGCTGACGCAGGCCATCGACGAAAGCCTGGGCCGGCTCGACCTCGATCACGTCGATCTTTGGTACTTGCACCGCGACGACGAGGCAACGCCGATGGCGGAAGTCGTTGGCGCGGTGGCCGACGTCATCCGCGCCGGCAAGGCGCGCTACTGGGGGCTGTCGAATTTCCGCGCTTGGCGCATCGTCGAGGCGATCGAGACGGCCAAGGCCATGGGCGCGCCGCCGCCGGTGGCGGTGCAACCCTATTACAACGCCATGAACCGGTCGCCCGAATATGAAATCCTGCCCGCCTGCCGCCATTTCGGCGTTGGCGTCGTGCCCTACAGCCCGCTGGCGCGCGGCGTGCTGACCGGAAAGTACGACCCGAACAAGCCGCCGCCCGTCGACTCCCGCGCCGGCCGTAACGACGAGCGCATGATGCAGACGGAATTTCGCAAGGAATCCCTGCTCGCTGCCCGGACCATCAAGGCGCACGCGGAAAAGAAAGGCATGACGGCGGGCCAATTCGCCACCCTGTGGGTGCTGGCGAACCGGACCGTGACGTCGGTGCTGGCGGGGCCGCGCACGCTGGGGCAATGGAAGGAATACGTCGCCGCCTTCGATCGCGTGGGCACGATTGGTCCGGCCGACGAAAAACTGATAGACTTGCTGGTCGCGCCGGGACATCCCTCGACGCCCGGCTACAGCGATCCCAAGTACCCGCCCAACGGCCGCCGAACGGCGTAAGAGGGCGCGGCCGGCGGGAGCCATAGAGAGAGGCAGGGACCAATGATCTGCCTGGCCTACGACGGCTCGATCAACGGCGACTGGATCGCCTGGTACGCGGTGACGCTTGCCGCCCATGCCCCCGAGCGTCGATTGCAAATCATTCACATCGCCGCGGGCGAATTTCCGCTCGACGAGGTCCGCGCCAAAATCGGCCGCATCGAACGCCACGGCGCGGCGGCGGGCATCGCCATTGACGTCTCGATCCAGCCGTCGAGCGGGGATCGGTTCCGAGACCTGATCGAGCGGATCGGCCAGGGCGCCCACACGGTAGTCTGCGGCGCGCGGGTGCGGGGCGGCGGCCGGGGTTATCTCGCCGGAACCATTTCCGAGCGTCTGCTCGAACAACGCCGCTTCGACGTCGTGGCGATCCGGGTGGTGCAGCCCGGCTTGCTCGGCACGCCGCGCCGGATTCTCTTTCCCGTCGCCGGCGGCGCGGAGGGTCTTCAGGCCGGCGCGGGTTTGTTGCGGCAATTCCTTCCCATCATCGAGCATCTCCACCTGCTGCACGTCGTGATGGTCAAGCGGATCGTGTATCGCCGCCTCGACGCCGTCCGCGCCGCGCGGCTGCGCGAAAAGGGCTGGCGGCACATGGAAGGGTTCGAATCGGAACTGCTGGCGCGCGTCGGCCTGACGCCGGACAAGGTGGGGGCGGACGTCGTCGTCTCCGACGACTGGGCCCATGAACTGATCATCGCCGCCAGCCGCCACAAATCGCAATTGATCCTGATGGAAGCCTCGCGGCGGCATCTGGCCGGCGGGTTCTTCTACGGCGATCCGGTCGAGGCCGTTTTGCGCGACGCGCCTTGCGATGTGGCGGTCTATCGCGGCAACGGGCGGGGAGAAGGCGCGTGAATCGCCAAATCCAGGACCTTCCCGTCGCGGAAGTTTTCGGGGTTCTTCATTCCCGGCCCGAGGGCCTGACTCCGGCCGAGGTCGCCGAGCGCTTGCGCGAGGTCGGCCCCAACGCCATCGAAACCCGCCGCCGCCATCAGTGGATTGGCAGCCTGGCGCGGCAGTTCACGAATTTTTTCGCCGTGCTGCTCTATATCGCCGCGGCATTCTGCTTTGTTTCCGATCGCGTCCAGCCGGGCGAAAGCATGGATATTCTCGGCTGGGCGCTGCTTGGCGTAGCGGTGCTCAACGGCCTGTTCGGATTTATCCAGGAATACCGCGCCGAACGGGCGATGGAGGAGTTGCGCAAACTTTTGCCGCAGAAAGTCGTCGTGCAGCGGGCCGGCCGCGAGGAGACGATTCCGGTCGAACAACTGGTGCCCGGCGATGTTCTCAAGATCGCCGAGGGCGACCGCATTCCCGCCGACGGCCGGCTGGTCGAGTGTCTCGATCTGGTGGTCAACAATGCCCCGCTGACCGGCGAAGCGCGCCCTGTCCGTCTGATCGCCGAGGCGCGCGGCGAACACGACAATGAAGCCGTCAACCTACTGCTGGCCGGCTGCACCGTCTGGCAGGGGCGGGGAACGGCGGTGGTCTACGCCACCGGTCACCGCACCGAGTTCGGCAAGATCGCGACGCTGTCGCAGGATGTGAAACGCAAGGTCTCGCCGCTGGAACGCGAGGTGGCGAGCATGGTCCGGATTCTAACTCTCATCGCGGCCATCACCGGAGCAATCTTCTTCGTCTATGGGGTTTTTGCGGGACTTTCGCTGTGGACTAATCTGATCTTCATGGTGGGAATCATCGTCGCCCTCGTGCCCGAAGGGTTGCTGCCGACGCTGACGCTCTCGCTCGCCATGGGCAGTTTGCGCATGGCCCGGCGCAACGTGTTGGTGAAGGGCTTGAACGCGGTCGAGGCGTTGGGCGCCGTTCACGTCATCTGCACCGACAAGACCGGCACGCTCACGCTTAACCAAATGACCATCACCCGTGTCGCCGACGCGCTTTCGGGCGAGGACGTGAGCGGTACCCGACGGCGCGATGGATTGGAGCTGGCCTTGGTCGCCTCCGATGTGCGCCGTTCGCAGGCCGGATACTCGGGCGATCCGCTCGACGTCGCGGTAGCCGAAGCGCATGGGGTGGCGGGCGGCGCGTTCGAGAGTATCGAGGGGGCGAGTCTTCGTCGGTTTTCCTTCAACGTGCGGAAAAGGCGTTCCGCCGGCATCGCCCGGGTGGACGGCAAGGTCCTGTTCTGCGTCAAGGGCGCGTGGGAATCGCTCAAGCCCCTGATCGCGCGGATCGAGGTTCCGGGTGTCGGGGAACCGGTTGCCGCCGATGCGGCCCGGTTGATGCAAGCCGAAGAGGTAGTGCGCCGACTGGCCTCCGAAGGCTGCCGGGTGCTGGCGTTGGCCTATGCCGAACTCGACGCCTCGCCCGATCCGGCCGCGCCGCAGGAGACGTTCGAGCGCGGCCTGGTCCTGAAAGGGTTTCTCGGCGCCGAGGACCCGATCCGGCCCGAGGTGCCGGTGGCGGTCGAACGTTGTCACCGCGCCGGCATTCAAGTCGTCATGGTGACCGGCGACCACCCACGCACCGCCGAGGCTATCGCGCGCAAGGCGGGCATCGTTCCCGCCGGCGCGGCGGCATCGGTTCTGACCGGCGACGACCTGGAACGGTTGCGCAAGAACGAATTGACCGAGCGCTTGCGCCAGGGGGTTCACGTTTTCGCCCGCACGACGCCCGAACAGAAATGGAAAATCGTGTCGGCCTTTCACGACCTCGACCGGGTGGTGGCGATGACCGGCGACGGCGTCAACGATGCGCCCGCGTTGCGCGCCGCCGACGTCGGCGTCGCCATGGGCAAAAGCGGCACCGACGTGGCGCGCGAGGCGGCGCAGGTCATCCTGCTCGACGACAACTTCGCCTCGATCGTGCACGGGATCGAGGAAGGCCGCGCCATTTTCGGCAACATGGGCAAATTCACCAACTATGTCTTGGTCCACAATGGGCCGGAAATCATGCCGTATCTGGTTTACATGGTGCTGCCGGTGCCGCTGGCGCTGACGATCATCCAAATTCTCTCCATCGACCTTGGCACCGACATCATTCCCGCCATCGGACTCGGGCAAGAAAAACCGGACCCCGAGGTGATGGAGCAGCCGCCCCGCGACCGCAAGCAAAGGCTGTTGAGTTGGCCGTTGATCCTGCACAGCTATCTCTTCCTCGGTCTGATCGAGGCCGGGGTTTCTCTGGCTTTATTCTTCTGGGTCCTGGTGCAAGGCGGCTGGAGCTACGGCGCCGATTTGCCGGCTCAGGACGCGCTTTACCGTTCGGCGACGGGAATTACGTTGGCGTCCATCATCCTGATGCAGATCGGCAACCTGTTCGGACGCCGGTCGCGCTT
>CAYIQU010000089.1:0-6371 GCA_964365645.1 uncultured Hyphomicrobiales bacterium
ATGCCGATGGCGATCAGCGTGTGCATGTTGGCGGAACGGTGCTTCAACCCGTTCCACATGCCGACGAAGAACTGGGATCCCGACCACAGGAGGACCGGCAAGCTAAGGATGCCGAGCAGCGCCCAGACGATCCGGCGAGTGTCGCTGCCCATCGGCATCCAGTCGCGCAAGCCCGGCATGAGATCGGGATAACTCAGCGCCATGACCGGAATCGAGATTACGGCGGCCAACCAGAATTTTCGCATCAATGTGCGATATTCCTTCCCGCGCGCGGCCTCTTCGGGGGCGAGCGGCTCGCCCTCGGGCGTCTTCGCCGGCTTCGGTTCGGCGACTCGATGCCCTGCCTGTTCGATCGCGCGGCGGATGCCGTCGAAATCGACCTGTTCCGGCTGATACTCGACATCGACGGCAGAGGTAGCGAGGCTCGCACGGGCGTCGAGGACACCCGATGTCGTCTTGAGCGCGCGTTCGATGTGCGTCACGCACGAGGAGCAATGCATGTTCTCGATCGGCACCCGCAGTGTCGCCGTCCCAGCGGTATAGCCCGCGGAGCGGATGGCGCGGAGAAGGTCGGTAATGCGGGCGCGCGAAGGGTCGTAATCCACGTGCGCGGTCTTGCCCGCAAGGTTGACATGGGCGGCAATGACGCCGCCGACGTTCCTCAACGCCTTTTCGATCGCGGGCGGGCAATGCGGGCACGTCATGCCGCCGATGGGCAGCGTCAGGTGGCGCGGTTCGGCCATGGGGGTATCTTCGACGCGGGCGATGGTATCGGGCATGGCGACGCTTCCCGAACATTCCAGTTAACTGTAATGTTCATATAGGCCTTCCCCCAGGGGGAAGCGCAAGGGGGTCGGCCCCGGAGCGGGAATCCCCTTATCTGTCCACGGCTTGACGGGAGTCGGGCCGGGGGGCAATCTGCCCCCGTTCCCCCGAACGCGGCCTCCGCCAACGGACTCCCTCAATCGCCCGTCAGGTCTTCGCGATGATCCTGCTGATCGATAACTACGACAGCTTCACCTACAACCTGCTCCACTATTTGGGCGAGCTGGGGGCGGACGTGGTCGTGCGCCGCAACGACGCCCTGACGGCCGCCGAGGCGCTGGCCCTCAAGCCCGAGGGCATCGTCCTTTCGCCCGGTCCCTGCGATCCGGACCGTGCGGGCATTTGCCTCGATCTGATCCGCGCCAACGCCGGGCGGATCGCGCTGCTGGGCGTGTGCCTGGGCCATCAGGCTATCGGCCAGGCCTATGGCGGGAAAGTGGTGCGCGCGCCCCAGCCCATGCACGGCAAGGTGAGCGAAATCACGCACACCGGCCGGGGCATCTTCGCCGGCATCCCCTCGCCCCTCCGCGCGACCCGTTATCATTCCCTGACCGTGGCGCGTGAAGGCCTCCCCGAGTGCCTGGAGATCACCGCCGAGAGCGACGACGGCGTGATTCAAGGGCTTTCGCACAAGACCCTGCCGGTTCACGGCGTCCAGTTCCACCCGGAAAGCATCCATTCCGAGCACGGCCACGCCCTGCTGCGCAATTTCATCGAGATCGCGCGGCGGAGGAAAGCGGCATGAACCCGCCGGCCGCCCCGCCCCCGCCCGAGCGTTCGTTGAAAGCCGTTCTCGCGATCATCGCCGAGGGCGAATCCTTGAGCGAGGCGCAAGCCGCCGAGGCCTTCGACATCATCATGTCGGGCGAGGCGACGCCGGCCCAATTGGGCGCGTTCCTGATGGGCTTGCGCGTGCGCGGCGAGACGGTGGATGAAATCGCGGGCGCGGTCCGCATCATGCGCGACAAGATGACCCGCATCGCCGCGCCCGGTGGCGCGATGGACATCGTCGGCACCGGCGGCGACGCCAAGGGCACCTACAACATCTCGACGGCGGCGGCGTTCGCGGTCGCCGGCGCGGGCGTGCCGGTCGCCAAGCACGGCAACCGCGCGGTGTCTTCCAAGGCCGGCGCGGCGGACGTCTTGAAGGCGCTCGGCGTCAACCTGGATTGCGATATGGCGCTGGTGGAACGCGCGTTGCGCGAAGCCGGCGTCGCCTTCCTGATGGCGCCCCGCCACCACGGCGCCATGCGCCACGTCGGCCCGGCGCGGGCCGAAATGGGCGTGCGCACGATCTTCAATATTCTGGGTCCCCTGTCCAACCCGGCCGGGGTCAAGCGCCAGTTGAGCGGCGCCTTTTCGCGCCGGTGGATCGAGCCGATGGCGGCGGTCCTGGGCAAATTGGGATGCGAGCGCGCCTGGGTCGTTCACGGCTCCGACGGGCTCGACGAACTCACCACCACCGGCGTTTCCTTCGTCGCCGAGTGGCATGACGGCCGCGTGCGGACCTTCGAGGTCGCGCCCGAGGACGCCGGCCTGGCGCGGGAGAACAATCCCGCCGTGCTGAAAGGCGGCGACGCCGAGGACAACGCCCGCGCGATCCGCGACGTCTTGGCCGGCCTGCCGGGACCGTTCCGCGATATCGTGTTGTTCAACGCCGCGGCCGCGCTGTTGATCGCCGGCAAGGCCAAGACCTTGAAGGACGGCGCGGCGCTGGCCGCGCGGGCCATCGACGACGGCCGCGCCCGCGCGGCCCTGGACGGGCTGGTGCGGATCACGAATTCGGCAAGCGGTTAATCGTCTTTCAGGGAATTTTATGCTTGTGTTGCCACTAAGGACCCCCCACCCCAACCCTCCCCCGCAAGGGGGGAGGGAGTTTTTTTTAAGTTCGCTTTTCCTGCGTCGTGCGAATGCACGTTTAATTCCCGTGTCGTGCGAATGCACGCTTAACGGCGTGACGAGAGGAAAGGAATCTTCTTAAATTCCCCCTCCCCTTGCGGGAAGGGGTTAGGGGGAGGGGTTGGTTTGGACCGTCGGATAACGTGCAGGAGTGATTGCGTGGGCGACGTTCTGGCGAAAATCTGCGACGACAAGCGCCGCCACGTGGCGGCGCGCAAGCAAGCCGTGGCCGAGGCCGTGTTGCGCGCCCGTGTCGCCGCCCTCGCCCCGCCGCGCGGCTTCGCGGGCGCTTTACGGGCCGCCGCCGAGGCCGGACATCGCGCCTTGATCGCGGAAATAAAGCGCGCCTCGCCCTCGCGCGGCTTGATCCGCGCCGATTTCGACGTCGCCGTCCTGGCGCGGGCCTACCGCGACGGCGGCGCGGCGTGCCTGTCGGTGCTGACCGACGGTCCTTATTTCCAGGGCGCGGACGAATTCATCGAGCAGGCCCGCGCGGCCGTTCCCCTGCCCGTGCTGCGCAAGGATTTCATGCTCGATCCCTACCAGATCGTCGAATCCCGCGCGCTGGGGGCCGATTGCGTTTTGCTGATCTTGGCGGCGCTGTCGGACGCCGACGCGGCGGCGCTGGAAAAGGAAGCCCTCGCGCTGGGCATGGACGTGTTGCTCGAAGTCCATAACGAGGCCGAGCTGGACCGGGCGCTGGAATTGAAGTCGCCCCTGATCGGCGTCAACAACCGCGACTTGAAAACGCTCAAGGTGGACTTGGCCGTCGGCGAGCGGATGTTGCGACGGATTCCCGCCGGTCGCCTGGCCGTCGCCGAAAGCGGCTTGTCGGGACCCGAAGACCTGGCGCGCATGGCGGCGGCCGGCGCGCGCGCGTTCCTGATCGGGGAGTCGTTGATGCGCGAGCGTGACGTTGCCGCCGCGACCCGGGCCATTCTCGCCCAACCCGAGGCGAAACACGCGGCGAAAGGATAAGGCGATGGCGCGAAAATCAAAAAGAAAGCCGAAACCAAAATCCCGACTGACCCACATCGACGCCCGAGGCAACGCGGTGATGGTGGATGTCGGCGGCAAGCCGGCGACGGCGCGCACCGCGACCGCCAAGGGCAGCGTCATCATGCAGGCCGCGACCTTGAAGCGCATCATGGCGGGCGGCGTGAAAAAGGGCGACGTATTGACGGTGGCGCAACTGGCCGGCATCGCCGGCGCCAAGCGCACGCCCGATTTGATTCCCCTATGCCATCCCCTGGGGCTGACCTCGGTCAAGGTCGAACTGACGTGCGATCTGAAACGCAAAGCCGTCGACATCAGCGCGACCTGCGCCGTCACCGGGCAAACCGGCGTCGAGATGGAGGCGCTGACGGCCGTCGCCGTCGCGGCGCTGACCGTCTACGACATGTGCAAGGCGATGGATCGGGCCATGCGTATCACCGACGTTCGCCTGGTTCACAAGGCCGGCGGCAAGTCGGGCGAGTTCCGGGGACAATAGATGATTTCGGTCGAAGAGGCTCTGGCCAAGGTTCTTGCCGGCGCGGCGACGGTGCCGGCGGAAACCATCGGCCTGTCGGAAGGCTTGGGCCGCGTGCTGGCCCAAGACATCGCCGCCAGGGTTTCGCATCCGCCCAAGGCGGTGTCGGCCATGGACGGTTATGCGGTACGCGCCGCCGACGCCGCCTCGACGCCCGCGCGCCTCGCGATGATCGGCGAGTCCGCCGCCGGGGCGGGCTTCCAGGGCCGGGTCGAGGCGGGAACCTGCGTGCGCATTTTCACCGGCGCGCCGCTGCCTGAGGGCGCGGACGCCATCGTCATCCAGGAAGACACCGAAAAAGAAGGCGCTGCGGTCATCGTCAAGGAGGCGCCCAAGGCGGGCAAGTGGGTCCGCCCGCGCGGCCTCGATTTCGCCGAGGGCGACGTGCTGCTGAAAGCGGGGACCGTGTTGTCGGCGCGCGACCTCGGCCTGGCCGCGGCGATGAACGCGCCGTGGCTTTGCGTGCGCCGCCGCCCGCGCGTCGCCATCATCTCGACCGGCAACGAGGTGGTCATGCCGGGCGAACCCATGGGCGAAGACCAGATCGTCAGTTCCAACGGCGTCGCGCTGACGGCCTATGTCCGCGTTCTCGGCGGCGAGCCGATCAACCTCGGCATCGCGCCCGACCGGCCCGAGGCCCTGCTGGCGATGATCGAGGGCGCGCGGGGCGCCGATCTGCTCGTCACCTCGGGGGGGGCCTCGGTCGGCGATTACGATCTGGTGCGCCAGGCGTTGGGCGCGACCGGATTCGATTTGGGCTTCTACAAGGTCGCCATGCGGCCGGGAAAGCCGCTGATCTTCGGGCGCCTGTCGGGCGTGCCGGTGCTGGGCCTGCCCGGCAATCCGGTTTCCGCGGGCGTCTGCGCCGTCGTTTATTTGAAGCCCCTGATGGCGAAAATGCTGGGCATGGCGGCGGCCGAGGCGGCGGCGGAACCGAGCGCTCTTTTGGGCGGCGATCTTCCCGCCAACGATCTGCGCCAGGACTACTTGCGGGCCAGGCTTTCCCGCAACGACAGCGGCGAGGCGGTCGCCACCCCCTTCCCGCGCCAGGACTCGGCCATGATGGCGAACCTGGCCCAGGCCGATTGCCTGGTGATCCGCCCGCCCCACGCCCCGCCCGCCCGAAAAGGCGAGCGGGCGCGGATCGTGATTCTCCGCGAGGGCCTTGTTACCCTGTGATGGCCCCTAGTTATGTAGGGGAAATCCCGACAGGGCCATGCCCCAATGGGGACCGCTACTAATGGGGGATGGCCCTTATTTCGGTTGACACGGATGGTGAACCAAACTAGAACATACGTGAACGTTTTTATTTTGTTCCGTACAGGGCGGCCGGGGGTCTCCGGCGCCGGCGGGAGGGAACCATGTTGACCCGAAAACAGCACGAACTCTTGATGTTCATCAACCGTCGCCTGAAGGAAAGCGGCGTTTCGCCCTCCTTCGACGAGATGAAGGACGCCCTCGATCTCAAATCCAAGTCGGGCATCCATCGCCTGATCACGGGGCTTGAGGAACGGGGCTTCATCCGCCGCCTCGCCCACCGCGCTCGGGCGCTGGAAGTGCTGCGCCTTCCCGAAAACGTCGATGTCCCGGCTGGAGCCGCGCCCGCAGCCGGTCCCCCCTCCTTTTCCCCTAAGCTGATCAAGGGGAACTTCCGCATGCCCGGCGCCACCATCGCCCAGGCGTCCAAACAGGCGATGCAGATCCCCCTCTACGGGCGGATCGCCGCCGGCACGCCGATCGAGGCGATCCAGGACAACACCACCGCCATCGACGTTCCCGGCGCCCTGCTGGGCGCGGGCGAGCATTTCGCGCTGGAAGTGGACGGCGATTCCATGATCGAGGCCGGGATTCACGACGGCGATACCGCCATCATCCAGCGCTGCGACACCGCCGACAACGGCGCGATCGTGGTGGCCCTGGTCGACCAGAACGAGGTGACGCTGAAGCGCCTCAGGCGCAAGGCCGGCTCGATCGCGCTCGAACCCGCCAACCAGACCTACGAAACCCGCATCTTCGGCCCGGACCGCGTGCGGGTGCAGGGCAAGCTGGTGGGGTTGCTGAGGAAATATTAGATTTGACCGGCTGTAGCTAATGAACAGGATTGGAAAATTTGGAC
>CAYIQU010000090.1:0-6365 GCA_964365645.1 uncultured Hyphomicrobiales bacterium
CCGCGCTCGCGGGCAAGCCGCTGGCCAGCGTCGATCTGCGCCACGTCACGGAAGGACACCATGAAACGCTCGGCGGCTACGCCAAGATCTGGCACTAAGACCCCAAAGCGCGCGGCGGCACGGCGCACGCGGGCGAATCCCCGCGTGCATCCAACGATGCCCCCCGACCGGGGCGCGCTGACGCTGGGGACCTTGCTGCACAACTGGCCGGCGGACGAGCGGCGCGATTTCTATTTCCGCGTCGCCGACGAAGCGCCCGTCGACACCGTCTGCCTGGGCGAGGCGGTCTGCGCCAAGCGCGCGTCGTTTTTCGATCCTTATCTGGACCAGGTCGCGGAGCGCCTGGTTCGCGGCGGCAAGGAAGTGGTCTTTTCGACCCTGGCGCTGGTCGCCGGCGAGCGCGACATGGCGTTCGTGCGCGCGGCGACGGCGCGGCCGGGAACCATCGAGGCCAACGACTTGGCCGCCGTCGAGCTCCTGCGCGGCCGGCCGCACCACGTCGGCCCCTTCGTCAACGTCTACAGCGAGGATACGGCGCGCCTTCTGGCCGGCCTCGGCGCGACGCGGATATGCCTGCCCGTCGAGCTTCCCGCCGCCGCCGTCGCCGCCATCGCCGAGGACTCGCCTACTGAAATCGAGGTCATCGCCTTCGGCCGGGTGCCGCTGGCCATGTCGGCGCGCTGCTTCCACGCCCGCTCGCGCGGCCGGCGCAAGGACACCTGCCGCTTCGTCTGCGCCGAGGACAAAGACGGCCTGAACGTGGACACCATTGAGGGCGAGCGCTTTCTCGCCATCGCCGGATGCCACATCCTGTCGCACGCCTACGTCAACCTGACCGGCGAAATCGCCGCGCTCAAGGCCATGGGCGTCAACCGGTTCCGCCTGCTGCCCCAAGCCATCGACATGATCGCGACGGCGCGCCTTTTCCGCGACCTGCTGGACGGCCGCCTCGACGGCGCCGAGGCCACGGCCCGGCTTCGCCCGCTGATCCCCGCCGACGTCGGCTTCGCCAACGGCTTCATCCACGGCCGGCCGGGAGAAGAATACCTTGCGGGCGCCGCCGTGCCGAGGGCTTGAAGATGCGTCCCGGCGAAATCGCCGCCGCCTGCCCGCATGACTGTCCCGACGCGTGCGCCGTCGTCGCCAGGGTCCGCGACGGGCGCCTGGTCGGCGTGCGCGGCAGCGTCGCCCATCCCGTCACCGATGGATTTCTGTGCGCCAAGTTCGCCCGCGCGCCCGCGCGGGTCCATGCGCCGGACCGGATTCTGCATCCCCTGCGCCGCGCCGGGCCCAAGGGATCGGGCGAATTCCGCCGCATCGGCTGGGACGAGGCGATCGAGGACATCGCGCAACGCTGGCGCGCGATCCTCGCCGAGGACGGTCCGCTGGCCATTCTGCCTTTCTTCGGTTCCGGCACGGAAGGGCTGGTGCAAGGCCGCATCGCCGGCCGCCGGTTCTTCAACCGGCTGGGATCGCTGCAGCTGGTCCGCACGATCTGCACCAAGGCCGGCCGGACCGGCTACATCCACACCATGGGCGATTCCGCCATGGCCGACCCGATCGCCGCGGAAAGCGCCGAGCTGATCGTGCTGTGGGGCGTCAATCCGGCCTCGACCAACGTGCATCATCTGCCCATCGTCAAGCGGGCGCGGCTGCGCGGGGCGCGGCTGGTCGTCGTCAATCCGGCGCGGATCGGCGGCCTGCCGGACCCCGATCCGTGGCTGCGGCCCCGCCCCGGCACCGACGCCGCGCTGGCGCTGGCGGTGATGCATATCCTCGTGCGCGAGGGTTGGCACGACCGCGCGTTCATCGAGACCCACACCGCCGGCTTTCCCGCCCTGGCCGAACGTTTGCGCGAGTATCCGCCCGAGCGGGCGGCGGCCGTCTGCGACGTGCCGGTCGATGACATCGAGCGTCTCGCGCGGCTTTACGGGACGCGGCGGCGCTCCCTCACCCACATCGGGCCGGGATGCCTGCGCCACGGCAACGCCGGGATGACCATGCGGGCGCTCGCCTGCCTGCCCGCGCTGACCGGCGCGTGGCGATGGCCCGGCGGCGGCGTTTATTTCCCGACCAGCACCGCCTTCCCGTTCGACTGGTCGGTCTTCGACGGCGACGAGATGCGCCCCAACCCGCCCGCCGGATACAACATGATCCACCTCGGCCGGCTGTTGACCGATGCCGCCCCGCCGCCGATTCGCGGCCTGTACGTCTTCAACGGCAACCCGGCGACGACCCTCTACGATCAGAACCGGGTCCGGCGCGGCCTGGCGCGGGAGGATTTGTTCACCGTCGTCCACGACTTGCGGATGACCGACACCGCGCGCCAGGCCGACATCGTCCTGCCCGCCACCAGTTCGTTCGAGCACGCGGATATCCTGTTTTCCTACTATTGGCCGGAATTGATCCTGAACCGCCCGGCGATCGCGCCGCAAGGCGAGGCGCGGTCCAACCTCGACGTGTTCCGCGCCCTGGCGGCGGCGATGGGGTTCGAAGACCCGTGCTTGCGCATGGATGCGGAAGACATCGTCGAGGAAATTCTCGCGCGCGCCGATCTTCCCCTCGACGATGCGGGCCGAAGCGCCCTGCGGCGCGACGGCTGGGTTCCCATCCGCGCCGAACCGATCCACGCCCGCTTCCGGAACGGCGCGGAGACGGCGCCGACGAACAAGATCGCGCTTTATTCGGAATCCCTCGCCGCCCAGGGCCGCGACCCGTTGCCCGCCTATGTTCCGCCGCGCGAAAGCCGCGAGGCGACGCCCGATCTGTTCGCGCGCTATCCGCTGTCGTTCCTCACCCCCTCGGCCCATTCCATTCTCAATTCCAATTTCGGTGACGAGCCGGCCCTGCGCCGCGACGAGGACAAGCCGCGCCTGTGGATTCATCCCGACGACGCGCGGGCCCGAAACATCGCCGACGGCGGCCGGGTCCGCGTCCGCAACGACCGGGGCGACTGCCTGTTGTGGGCCGAGATCAGCGAAAACACCCGCCCCGGCGTCGTCGTCGCCGCCGGCCAGTGGTGGGAGGCGCGCTATCCCGAAGGCCGGCTCCCCAATTTCACGACGCCCGATTTCGTCGCCGACATGGGCGGGGGCTCGGCGTTCAATTCCAATCTGGTCGAAGTGACGGCGGCGGAAACCCCATGAGCGCCCCCGCCCCCCTTCCCGCGCGCCACCCGGAAGCCCGGCTGATCCATCGCGGCCTGGGCCGGGCCGAGTTCTTCGACCTGGCGCCCGAGCAGTTCGCCGCCTTGGATACCATCGCGGCCGGACTGCGCGCCGAGGGCCGGACCCGGTTCAGCTTCCACGCGCCGGTGGTGCGCCCCGAGTATTTTCCGTTCGACGCCATCCAGTGCTTTTTCCTGAGCGAGGACGAAGCCCGGCGCGAGGATTCCTTCCGCCTGCTGGCGCACACGCTGGACGCCGCGCGGGCGTGGGGCGCCGAATACGCCGGCTGCCACCTGCCCTACGGGCGGACCGACACGGGCGACGCGGCCACGGCGACGCGGCTCGCCCGCGACGCCTGCGCCCGGTTCGCCGCCTTGAGCCGGGCGGCGGGCGTGCCGCTGGACGTCGAGTTCGCGGGCTACACGGATTCCTTCCACGCGCCCGCGTCCTTCATGGACGCCATCGCGCCCCACGCCGAATTGGGCCTTTGCGTCGACATCGGCCACACTTTCTTGAGCGCGCAACGGCGGGGCCGCGATTACCGGGACGACATCGCCGCGCTCGCGCCCCGGGCGCGGTCCATGCACCTGTGGAACACCACCGGCCCCGAATGCCACGCCCGCCGTCATCACGTGGCGCTGCATCCGTCGCAGCGGCCCGAGGACGGCTGGATCGACGTGCCGGCGGCGGTGCGCCTCGTTCTGGAGCGCAATCCCGCCGCGCGGATCGTTTTCGAATATCCGGTCGCGACCGTCACGCGGGACATTCAGGATGGCTACGACTGGATCGCCGGCCTCATCAACGGACATAAAGCAACCACGGAGACCCGCCTGCCATGAAGAAAGATTTCCGCGTTCTGCTGATCAACTGCAACACCATGCTCGATACCCTGATTACCGCCGGGATCGGCATCCTGTCGTCGTGCCTGCGGCAAAAGGGCATCGAGGTCCGCCTGTTCGACACGACCTTCTATCGCACCGCCGAGCGGACCGGCGACGACGCCCGCGCCTACGCCTTGCAGGTGAAAAAGACCGACTTCGCCGATCTCGGCATCGTCCCCGAGCCGGGCGACGTGGTCGAGGATTTCGTCCGCGCGGTCGAATCCTACCGCCCCGATTTGATCGGCCTGTCGTGCATCGAGGTCACGTTTCCGCTCGGCATGCGCCTGCTGGAAGCGGCGCGGCACACCGGCATCCCGACCATCGTCGGCGGACCCTACGCCACCTTCGCGCCCGAGATCGTCGCCCGCCGCCAAGCCGTGGACATGGTCTGCGTCGGCGAGGGCGAGGACGCCCTGGTCGACGTCTGCGAGCGCCTGGCCGAGGGCGGCGATCTTCTCTCCATCCCCAACGTCTGGGCCAAGCGCGACGGCCGCCTTTACAAGAATCCGGTTCGCCCCGCCATCGACCTCGACCGGCTGCCCCACCAGGACTGGGACGTCTACGACAAGCGCCGCTTCTGGAAACCCATGGGCGGCAAGATCTCGGTGACCGGCACCTTCGAGATGAACCGCGGCTGCCCCTACACCTGCAGCTTTTGCATCAATTCCGGCTTCGATTCGATTTACGGCGACAAGGGCGGCTATTACCGGGAGAAAAACATCGAGTTGCTGATCGAGGAAATGGTCGCCAAGAAGGAGCGCTACGACCTGGCCTACGTCTACCTCGTCGCCGAGAGCTTCCTTACCACCTCGATCAAGCGGGTCGAGCGCTTCGGACAACTTTATCGCGACAAGGTCGGGCTGCCGTTCTGGGTCGAGGTCCGGCCCGAATCCGTGACCGCCGAAAAGGCCGCGATCCTGAAGGACATCGGCTGCGAAGGCATCAGCGTCGGCGTCGAAAGCGGCAACCTGTGGCTGCGCAAGAACGTTCTTGGCCGCAACATCGAGGACAAGACCATCATCCGCGCCTTCGAGCTGCTGCACGAAACCGGCATTCGCATGAACGCCAACAACATGATCGGCTTTCCCAGCGAAACCCGCGAGATGATCTTCGACACCATCGCGTTGAACCGCACCCTTCGGCCCCACGGCGTCATGGTCAGTTTTTTCAGCCCCTACAAGGGCTGCACCCTGCGCGAGGTCTGCGAAACGGAGGGCTACGTCGCCGACGAGGAAATCGCGCGGGATTACCGCCTGGGGCCGTCCATGGACATGCCGCAACTGCGCGCCCGCGACCTGGCGGGCCTCCACCGCGCCTTTCCGCTCTACGTCAAATTTCCGCGCGAGGAGTGGGAGGACATCCGCCGCTGCGAACCCGATACGCCCGAGGGCAACCGGCTTTTCGCCCAGTACGCGGAACGCTACGTCCGCGAGTTCATGAGCTGAGAACCCCGCAGCGGCGCTAATCGACCACGAACAGCTTCGCGCCCTTAGGCGTGCGCGAGCGATGCGCCATGGCGCCATCGGCGACCTGATAGCTCGATCCCGGCCCCAAGACGACCGTCCGGCCGTCCTTGAGTTCGGTGGTCAACTCGCCCTCCAGGACGAGAATGATATGCCCCTTGTCGCACCAGTGGTCGGCGAGATAGCCGGGACTGTATTCGACCATGCGCACGCGGACTTGGCCGAACTGGCGGGTGCGCCACGTGGCCTCGCCCGTCTCGCCCGGATGACGGGTTTGGGGAACGTCCGCCCAGTCGGTGGTGCCGAAGGGAATGTCGCGCAGGTGCATGGGGGATGCTCCTCGTCGGGCCGCGCCGCCGATCACACGTCCAGGTTGGCGACGCGGAGCGCGTTTTCCTGGATGAACGCGCGGCGCGGTTCGACCACGTCGCCCATCAGCTTGGAGAAGACCTCTTCGGCTTCGTCGGCGTGGGTGACCTTGACCTGCAGCAGGGCGCGGACGTTGGCGTCGAGCGTCGTTTCCCACAACTGGCCGGGGTTCATCTCGCCCAGGCCCTTGTAGCGCTGGATGGCGATGCCCTTGCGGCCCAACTGCGTCACCGTGTCGAACAGGGCGACCGGACCGGTGATGGGGATGGTTTCGCCCTTGACCTCGAACTTGCCGTGGCGGGCATAGAGTTTCTGCAGCTCGGCGGCGCGTTCGTCCAGCTTGCGGGCGTCCGAGGAGCGGATCACCGCCCCGTCGATGACGTGGCGCTCGGAAACGCCGCGCAGCTTGCGCGAAAACGCCAGGCTGCCGTCGGCCAGACCCTCGCCGGTCCAGCCGCGCTCGGTCGGCGGCGCCAGGGCATCGA
>CAYIQU010000091.1:0-6305 GCA_964365645.1 uncultured Hyphomicrobiales bacterium
GGCGGGGGCGGAGGAGGAGCGGCAGCCGTTGGCGGTGGGGGAGCGGCAGCCTTTGGCGGGGCGGGCGCCGGACTGGGCGCGGCCGGGGCCGGCGGTGCGGCGGCGGACAAAATGCGCCGAATGGAGGCGAGAATGTCCTCCATCGACGGTTCTTGGCCGGCTTGTCCTGCTGGTTCGCTCAAAGGATCACCCCTACGCGCGGCGAGACGGCGCATGCCCGCCCCTCGCCTCGCCCCTTTTTACCCCATGCCGTCATTCGATGCCACCCTTGCCGGAGGTTCCGAACCACTTTCCCCGCGATTCGTCGTAATGATCCACGGGGTCGTAGAGGTCCACCTTGAGGCCGAGATGGCGGGCGGTCAGGTGCCCGACCGCCGATTTCAACTCGAAAGCCGCCGCCAATTCGTCGCGCTGGGCGCGGACATGGTTGACCTTGGCGTCGAGAAGTTCCTGTTCCGCATTGAGCACATCGAGCACGGTGCGCGAACCCACCGCCGCCTCGCGCTGAACGCCGTCGAGGGCGACGGTGGCGGCCTTGATTTGCGAATCGAACGAATCGACCCGGGCCCGGGCCGTCTGCAAGGTGTCCCAGGCTCGGTTCGCGGTCTGGACCGCGTCCCGGCGTTCCTTGTCCACCAAGTTGAGCCGCTCGGCCGCCGTCTGCCGCGCGCCGCGCGCCCGCGCGTAGGTGGCGCCGCCCTCGTAGAGGGGCATGGAGAACTTGAGTTTCGCCTCGACGTTCGAAATGCGGGAGCTTTCGTTCGACGATTCCCAATCCTTGCCGGCGGACGCGACGATCCTGAAGGTCGGCAACAGCTCGCCCGTCACCCCATCGACCTTGTCGCGGGCGGCTTTTTGATCGAATTCCGCCGCGACCACGGCCGGGTTCAGCACCGCGGCATCGCGGATGGCGTTCTCCTTGCCGTCGGGAAGCCGGTCGGGACCGGGCGGCAGCGCCGGGCTGGCGGGCGGAGCGCCGCCGATCACCTTGACGTAATTGGCGCGCGAGGTTTCCAGGTCGCCTTCCGCCTTGATCCGCTCGGCGGTCGCCTTGGCCAACCGCGCTTCCGCCTGGAACACGTCGGTGCGGGTGATTTCCCCCACCTGGAAACGATCGCGGGTCGCCTCCAACTGGCGGCGCAAGACTTCTTCGTTGTTGGTGTTGAGATCGAGGACGGCGATCTCACGATAAAGATCGAGATAGGCGACCGCGCCGTCGAGCATGACTTTCTGCTCGGTCACGATCAAGCGCGCGCGCTCGGCGTGGACGTTGTTCTCGGCCTCGCTGGTGGCGGCGATCGTGCGTCCGCCGCGAAACAGCGGCTGGCTCAGCTCGATCTTGGTGCTTTTCGGCTCGCGCTGCTGAAGCTCGGGCGAGGTCGCCGACTTGATGTTCGTTTCGTAGCGCGACCGGCCGGTGTCCGCGGTGACATCCACCGTCGGCCGCCAGTTGGCCAGCGCCTGGGGCACCTGCTCGTCGGTGGCGCGCACGCGCGCCCGTTGCGCCAGCAGCAGCGGGTTGTTGCGGTAGGCCTCGACCAGCGCGTCCTCGATGGACTGGGCGCGCGCGGGCGCCGCCGCGAGGATCAAGGCGCATCCGAACGCGATGGGGAAAGTTCCCAGCTTCACTTTAGGATATGCCTTGTTTCAAAACCTGCCAGCGACACGATACCTCCCCACAAGCCACAACCCCTTGTAGCTCCGAGGCAAAAATCAAACTTCACCTTGGTTAATGAAAAGACCAGACTTTAGCCATTTCGGTCAATGGCAAGTAAATATCGTTATATTTCAAAGCAATAACAGATTCCGGGGCGATTCGGCCCTCAAAATCCGAGGAAAACCGCGCGAATCGGGCCTTCCCCGCCCTGCCGCCGCGCGGCCGCGCCTAAAAGACGAAAGCCGGCTTGCGTTCGAGTCCGGGAAGAACCGGCGTGCCGCCGTCGAACACGTCGCGCCGGGCGAATGCGTCGCCGACGCGGGTCACCACCACGCCCTTGCCGGCGCGGTGCGCCGAAGGGCCGGCGCCCGCGACGATCGCGGCCAACCGGCCGCCGTCGGCAAGTTGGGCGACGAGCGATTGCGGAATGTCCTCCACCGCGCCGTCGACCACGATGACGTCGTAAGGCGCCTGGCGGGGATAGCCGTCGGCGAACGCGCCGTCGACCAGCGCCACGGTATCGACGCCGACGGCCGCCAGCGTCCGGCCGGCCTCGGCGGCCAGCGCGGCGTCGTTCTCCACCGCGACGACGGCGGAGGCCAGCCTGGCCAGCACCGCGGCAAGATAGCCGGTGCCGCAGCCGATCAGCAGAACGGCATCCGAGGACCGCACCGCCGCCGCCTGAACCAGGCGCGCGACCACCATCGGTTCCATGAGAAAGCGGCCGGGGGCGATTTCCACCGCCTCGTCGGCGTAGGCGAGCGCCCGGCGGTGCTTGGGCACGAAAATCTCGCGCGGAAGAGTTTCCATCGCCGCCAGGACGCGCTCGTCGACGACGCGGTTGGTCCGCACCTGGCTTTCGACCATGTTGTAGCGTTGCTTGGCAAAATCCATCGCACCCGTCCCTTGTTCCGATGGCCCCCAAACTCTCGGGGCGCGCGCGCGCGAACGCTTGGCCACGCCTTACGCTATCGGGACGGCGGGGGAAACTCAACGCCGTCCCTGCGCCCCCGCGCGGGGCCGTTTGGGGCGCCCGTGGGGCCGGTTTCGGCCCTGTTTCCGCGCCTTGACGACGGGTAGGCTGCTGTCTATGGTCCCCACCCTCGCGCGGGCGCGGTGGCAGAGTGGTGATGCAGAGGATTGCAAATCCTTGTATGCCGGTTCGATTCCGGCCCGCGCCTCCAGTTTCCTATTCCGGCGTAGCTCAACGGTAGAGCAATCGGCTGTTAACCGATAGGTTGTAGGTTCGAATCCTACCGCCGGAGCCAGTTTCGAGAGAAAGGCCCGTCTCCATCCCCGGAGACGGGCTTTTTCACGCGCCTATCGCGCCGGCGCCGCGCCCGGCGCTTTACGCCATTCCCACGGTTTCTGGAATGCGCCGCGCCACATGCCTTCGCGCAGTTTCTCGGCGGTGCCCTCGGCGCGACGGTAATCGGCGCCGGTTTCGGGATCGGCGAACGCGCGGCCCGTCATGATGTATTGTTCGCCCACGTCGAACCCGCGAATGGCGCAGCGCGCGACCAGCCGCCCGGCGGCGTCGGCGGCGTCGCCCACGCAGGCCAGCGGCCCATCCTTGATCAGCGCGGCAAGGGCTTGCGCCGCGACGCGGCCGCAGGGATAGGGTTCGCCTTTTTTCGTCGGGCAGGTTTGATTCAAATCGGGAGCATCGACGCCCAGCAAGCGCACGCGGCGTCCGCCGATCTCGATCGTGTTGGAATCGACGACCCGGGCGCGGCCGGCGATCTCTTCCGCCGCCGCCGGCAGAACCAGCATGAGGGCCGCCACGCCGACAAGGCCCGCGACCGATCCTCGTCCCTTCATCAACCGACCCCTACCCGATGTGCTTGCCGAGGAACACAGCGGTGCGGGCGTTAGCCGTCCGCGCCCCGTCGGCGTCCCAATGCTTGCCGCCCTCGCGGGCGAAGGCGTGCCCGAGGCCGGGGTAGTAGTGCAACGTCGCCTTGGGATGCTTGCCGAGCGCGGCCTGTATCTGCTTCTGCGCCTCGGGCGGCACGTATTCGTCGGCCCCGGCGACGTGCAGCATCAAGGGGCAGCGGATCACCTCGTTGAGATGCTCGGTCAGATAAACGCCGTAGTAGCCGACGGCGGCGTCGGCCTTGGTCCGCGTCGCCGTCAGATAGGCCAGCCGCCCGCCGAGGCAAAATCCGACGGTTCCCACCTTGCCCGAACAGCCCGGCGTCTTGCGCAGGGTCTCGATGGCGACGTCGAGATCGGCGACGCCACGGTCCAGATCGAAGCCCTTGAACAACTCGAAGGCCCGCGCCCATTCGGCGTCCGTCTTGTCGGTCAACTGGATGCCGGGCTCTTGCCGCCAGAACAGGTCGGGACACAGCGCCATGTACCCGACTTCGGCCAGCCGGTCGACGATGCCGCGCATGACGGCGTTGACGCCGAAGATTTCCTGGATCACCACCACGCCTGGACCGTGGCCCGAGGCGGGCTTGGCGAGATAGCCCATGAAACCGCCGCCATCCTTGGCTTTCAGGGTGATCTCTTGACCGCTCATGCGATTGTGCTCCCTATTTGGCGCGCCCATTTTACGCGCCCCATGAAGGCGAACAAGGATTGAGAAAGGCAAGGCCCGTTCCTCTATAATGCCACGCCTGCAATAAGGGTCGCTTCATGAGCCTGCCCCGCCCGTTTGCCTCCTGTCTCCCCGCCGGCCTCCCCGCCGGCATGGCCGTCGCCGTGCTGTTGGGCGCCCTGGCCGCGCCCGGGCCCGCCCTCGGCGAGGAATGCCGCTCGCCGCTTCCCGACACGGCGCCCGAAGTCGTTTTCAAGGCCGACATCGGCACGGTTGATTGGCACAACGACAAAACCAGGGATCAGATTCGCACCTTGCGCTCCAAATCCGGCGCCAAGGTCGCCGCCGCCGGTCCGAACTGGCAGCCGATCGGATTGACCCTCGCCAGTCTTCTTCTTTCCGTCGAAGTCCGCGTCGCCGCCACGTCCTTGAAAGCCACCCGGCGCGGCGAGCCGGTCTCGTCATCGGGCTATTGCGTCCGGCTGGCCGCCGCCACCGTCAAGTTCGGCGTGCAACATCTGTCCGCCTATGTCTCGCGCGAGTACTCGTCGGGCACCTGCGCCTTCGACATCGTGCGCGAGCACGAAGGCCGCCACGTCGCCATCTACCAAAGCGCCGTCAAGCGCTACGCCCCCATGATCAAGAAGCGCCTCGACGCGACGGCGCGCGATCTCCGCCCGATCCGGGCCGCGACCCCCCAGGAAGGCGCCGAACGCCTGCGCAAGGCGCTCAACGAAGACCTCACCCGGATCTTCGAGGCCATGAGCCGGGACATGGAACGCCAGAACGGCGTCCTGGACACGCCCGCGGCCTATGCCGCCGAGCGCGCCCGCTGTCCCAACTGGTAGGTCCCCGGGTGTTTCCCCGGCATTTCGCCCGCCCCGCCCCATATGGCGAAGCCGGCGAAGACAGGCTATCCTCACGGAACAAAAGGACAAGGCCCGAAGCGGAACCGGCCGACGAGGGGAAGGATTCGATTCCGTCATGAGCGAGAAAGACGCCCGGGACAAAACGACCACCGCGGATATGGCGGACGACCTGCACACCGCCCAGACCGAAATCCGCCACCTCAAGGGAACCATCGCCGCGTTGCGCGAGTCGCTGGAGGCGGAACGCTACGGCCGCGAACAGGCGGTGCAGATGGCCGTGGCCATCGCCAACGACGAGATCGTGCAATTGAAGGCCACCGTCGGCTCCATGCGCGACCAAATCGAGTCCGTGCGCGCCGCCAAGGATGAAGCGGTCCAGGACGTCGTCCGCGCCAACGCCGACGAGATCGCGCAACTGAAAGCAACCGCGAGCGCGTTGCGCGACCAGCTCGATACCGTCCGCCACGACCACGAACAGAAGATGTTCCAGCTTCAACGCGAGGCCCGCGACGAGAACAAACACCTGCAGGGCACCATCCAGGAACTGCGCCACAACCTGGAAGGCGCCGGCAAACCCCACTGAACAAGCCCCAAGGCCAGAACCGCACGCCATGACGACTCGCGAAACGACCAAACGCACCCGCCCCGCCGCCACGGCCGCCGCCGCGCCGCCGCCATCCGCCATCCTGGTCGGCGACGATCGCAAGCGCCTGCAACAGGTCGAGATGCTTTTGTCGCTGTCGCACCGCGTCGCCGCCATCGACTCGCTCGACGAGATCATCGCCACCGTCATGGAAATGACGTCGTGGGAAGTCGGCGCCGAGCGCGCCACCCTGTTTCTCAACGATCCGCAGACCGGCGAACTCTATTCCCGCTTCGCCCAGGGCAACTTCCGCCGCGAAATCCGCTTTCTCAACAACCAGGGCATCGCCGGCCACGTGTTCCAAACCGGCGAAAGCCTGATCGTCGACGATCCCTACAACGACCCGCGCTTCAACCGCCAGGTCGACCAGCAAACCGGCTTCACCACCCGCAACGTCATCGGCGTGCCGGTCCGGACCGTGAAGGGCGAGATCATCGGCGTCGCCCAATGCCTGAACAAGAAGGACGGCCTTTTCACCGAGGAAGACCTGCGCATCCTCGAGTCCATGACCATGCAGGCGACCGTCGCCCTGCAAAGTTCCCAGTTCATCGAGCGGATGAAGAAGAACCGGGAAAAGGAGATGGAGTTCCT
>CAYIQU010000092.1:0-6268 GCA_964365645.1 uncultured Hyphomicrobiales bacterium
GGAGATTTTCGATCAGCGCGATTTCGAGCGCCTCGACGTCGGTCAGTTCCTTGACGACGACCGGGACCTCGTGCAACCCGGCGATCTGCGCCGCGCGCCAGCGCCGCTCGCCGGCGATGATCTCGTAGGTGTTCGGCCCCGGTCCGATCGGTCGCACCAGGATCGGCTGGAGAATTCCCTTGGCGGCGATCGACTGGGCCAGATCCTTGATCGGCCCTTCCTCCATGCGCCGGCGCGGCTGATAGCGGCCGGGCTTCAGGTATTCGATCGGCAGCGCCCGGCCGGCGCGGTTCTTGTCGGCCGCGGGCGCCAGCTCGTCGGCGTCCTCGCCCAAAAGCGCCGACAGGCCCCGGCCCAGGCTTTTCCGTTTTTCCTCGACCATGGCTTGCCCCTTACGCGCTCAAGCGTTCGCGGTTGATGACTTCGCTGGCGAGGTGCAGGTACGCCTTCGAGCCGGCGCAAGCCATGTCGTAGATGATCACGGGGCGGCCGTGCGACGGCGCCTCGGACACGCGCACGTTGCGCGGGATCACGGTCTTGTAGACCTTGTCGCCGAAATGGCCGCGCACGTCGTTGGCGACCATGTCGGAGAGGTTGTTGCGCCGGTCGAACATGGTCAGCACGATGCCCTGGATGTCGAGGCCGGGGTTGAAGGCTTTCTTGATCCGCTCGATGGTCCGGACCAGGTGGCTGATGCCCTCCAGCGCGAAGAACTCGCATTGCAGCGGCACGAGCACGGCCTGCGCCGCGACCAGCGCGTTGACGGTGAGAAGGCCGAGTGCCGGCGGGCAATCGATGAAGACGTAATCGTAGGCGGCCGCGCCGTTGGCGATCGCCCCCTTGAGGCGGTATTCGCGCCGCTCGAAGGCGACCAGTTCCAGCTCCGCGCCCGTCAGGTCGATGCCGGCGGGCACGATGTCGAGGCCGGGAATTTCGGTCGGCACGATGGCGCGCGCGAGGGCCACGTCCTCGATCAGGACGTTGTAGGAGTTGACCGCGCGTTTCGCCTTCGGAATTCCGAGCCCGGTCGAGGCGTTGCCCTGCGGATCGAGATCGACGATCAGCACCTTCTGGCGGATGGCGGCCAGCGCGGTCGCCAAGTTGATGGTGGTGGTCGTCTTGCCGACCCCCCCTTTTTGGTTGGCGACGGCGAGGATGCGGGCTTGCCTGGGCATCGACAGGACGGCGTCGGCGGGTGCGATGGTGTCGGTCATGGCTTTTTGACTATCCCCTCGATCCTTAAAACGGTTCCGGATGGGTCCGTTACGCTTGGGATTCGTGTAACGTTCATATTCCACTTTTTTAACGCTTCCGTCAATTCAGCGCTAACCGCTTGACCTTTAAGGAAAAAACAGGTCCCGGAGGGTTTCAAAATCCTTAAAGAAAGCCCGATCAGGCCCTTCAAGGGGGCCACCGCGCGGGCCGTTACGACGGATACTTTTAAATCCGTTACGTCTTCGACTCGCCCATTGATGATTGTCGCCGGCGCGTTCGTCGCGCGTGCGACTTCTTCCAGGAACGCGCATTTTTTCGAAACGCTTTCGATCAAAAATACATGCCGACTCGAAATGATCGAAATGACGAGTCCCGGAAAGCCGGCGCCGCTTCCGATATCGGCGATCTCGCCTTTGGTGCTTTGAATAAGCGGCACGAGTTGCGCGGAGTCGAGAATATGCCTGCGCCATACATCGGGCATGGTCGATTTTCCGACCAGGTTCATTCTTTCCTGCCATTGGGAAAGCAACGTGACGTAGCGTTTGAGCTTTTCCATGACCTCCGGCTTCGCGCCTGTTGCCTGAGCGAACTCTTCGGGGGTCATTGGCGGGGTCATGGGGGCGGCGCTTGGGAGTGATTGTTTCACGTGAAACGCGGCCCCTGTTCGTGAGGGTCAGGCCGTGAGTTTTTCCGGCCTGCGCTTGATGTGGGCCAGAATAGCCATCAGGGCCGACGGCGTCACCCCGGAAATGCGCGCCGCCGCGCCCAAGGTGGCCGGTTTCGCCGTCTTGATCTTGTCCCGGACTTCGCTCGAAAGTCCTGGGATCAGGCCGTAATCCAGCGCTTCGGGAAGCGCGATGGATTCGTCTTTGCGGAAGGCGCGGATATCGGATTCCTGACGATCCAGATAGCCCGAATAGGCGGCGTCGGTCTCCACCTGGATGGATATTTCTTTATCTATTTCAGCAAGTTCCGGCCATAGGGGAACCAGGGATTCGACGCGGATCCCGGGATGGCGCAACAATTCCCGGGCGGTGCGGCGGGCGCCGTCCTGGTTGATGTTCAATCCCCTGGCCCGCAGCTCATTGGGGGTGGCGGAAAGCTGTTCGAGAACCGCCCTCGCCCGGCGGAGTTTTTCGAGCTTTTGCGCGTGGGCCGCCGCGCGCCCGGACCCGACGCAGCCGATGGCCGCCCCTTTTTCCGTAAGCCTCTGATCGGCGTTGTCGGCCCTAAGGCTGAGCCGGTATTCGGCCCTGGAAGTAAACATCCGGTAGGGCTCGGCCGTGCCCACGGTGACCAGGTCGTCGATCATCACCCCGATGTACCCGTCGGCCCTGTCCAGAACGAATTCCCGCCCCCCGCCGCCGACCGCCAGGGCGGCGTTGATTCCGGCGATGATTCCTTGGCCCGCCGCTTCCTCGTAGCCCGTCGTGCCGTTGATCTGGCCGGCCAGGAACAGGCCTTTCAGGCGCTTGGTTTCCAGGGTCGGCTTCAATTCCCGGGGGTCGACGAAATCGTACTCGATGGCGTATCCGGGCCGGATCATCCGGGCGGCTTCCAGGCCCGGGATGGACTTGAGGATTTCCAGCTGGACGTCCTTGGGCAGCGAGGTGGAAATCCCGTTGGGATAGACCGTGTGGTCCTCAAGCCCTTCAGGCTCCAGGAAAATCTGGTGCTTTTCCTTGTCCGCGAATCGAACCACCTTGTCCTCGATGGAGGGGCAATAGCGCGGGCCGATGCTTTGGATCTGCCCGGAATACATGGGCGACCGGCCGAGGTTCCGGCGGATAATCTCGTGGGTTTTCGGCCCCGTCCACGTGATGTGGCAGGGCACCTGGGGAACTTCGATTTTCGAGGTCATAAAGGAAAACGGCTCGGGCGGATCGTCGCCGGGCTGGGGCTCCAGATCCGCCCAGCGAATGGTGCGGCCATCCAGCCGGGGGGGCGTGCCGGTCTTAAGCCGGCCCATGGCAAAGCCGATCCGGCGCAGGGTGTAGGAAAGCCCGACGCTGCGGGGGTCCCCTGCCCGGCCCGCCGGGATTTTGATCTCGCCTACGTGGATGAGGCCCCGCAGGAAAGTCCCGGTGGTCAGAACCACCGAGGCGGCCCTGATTTCCTGGCCGTTGGCAAGCCGGACCCCCGCGATCCGCCCTTTTTCCACGATCAGGTCCTCGGCCGGATGCTCGATCACGCTCAGGCCTTCTTGGGCCTCGATCAACGCCCGCATGGCACGGCGATAAAGCGCCCGGTCGGCCTGGGCGCGGGGCCCCCGGACGGCGGGTCCCTTGCGGCGGTTCAGGATACGGAACTGGATTCCCGACCGATCAATGGCCAAGCCCATGAGGCCGTCCAGGGCGTCCACTTCCCGGACCAGCTGGCCTTTCGCCAAGCCGCCAATGGCCGGATTGCAGGACATCTCCCCCAGCCGCTCGGCGCTGTGAGTGACCAGGGCACACGCGGCGCCCAGGCGCGCCGCGGCCGCCGCGGCCTCGCAGCCCGCGTGGCCGCCGCCGATCACGACGACGTCGAATTGACGGATAGGTCCGGACATGGCCGGCAATCTAGGAGCGAGCCGAGACGGAGTCAATTTTCGGTCATGGTAAAAAATCAATGAACATCGGCTGTTTCACGTGAAACAGATTCCGTTTTGTTCTTCTCGATTCGTTGCTTCACTTTCCGATACAGAATTCCCGGAAGATCACGTCCAGGATCGACTCCACATCCACCCGCCCGGTAATGGCGCCCAGCGCACGCGCCGCCAGGCGCAAGTCCTCGGCGGCGAGTTCGTCGGCCTCGGCCGCAAGCGCTCGGTCCAAATGCCCGGCGCAGGATTCCAAAAGTTCCCGGTGACGGCTTCGGGTAATCGCCGGGCCCAAGTCTTCAGCGCCGCCGAAACGAGACTCGATCATCGATTTGATGAGGGTGACGAGCGAATCCAATCCTTCGCCCGTTTTCGCCGAAACTTTCAGCACCGGAATTCCGCCGACCGAATCGGGCGCGGACCGACCGTCCGGAGTATCGTTTTTATTAATTATTACAATAGGTTGCGCGCTTAAAGGATTCCCCTCGATTGTGTCCGCGTCGCCAACCGTGGACGGATCGAGCACCAAGATCGCGAAATCGGCCGCCCTGCCCCGCTCCAGCGCGCGCCGGACTCCTTCACGCTCGATTGAATCGGGCGTGGAACGAAGACCCGCCGTATCGGCCAGCAAAACCGGAAAGCCGGCGAGGTCGAGGGCGACCTCGATCACGTCCCGGGTCGTGCCGGGAATCTCGGAAACGATGGCGGCCTCGCGCTTGGCCAGCGCGTTCAACAGCGTCGACTTGCCGACGTTGGGCGGCCCCAGAATGGCGACGTGGATACCGGCGCGCACCCGCTCGCCGCGATGGGAATCGCCCAGGTGGCGGCGCATCTCGGCCAACAGGAATTCCATCGTGCGGCGCGATTCCGCCGACAGCGCTCCCGGCAGGTCTTGATCCGAAAAATCGATGTCCGCTTCCGCGAGCGCCATGGCGCGCACGATGGCCTCGCGCCAGCTTTCGTAGAGCTTGCCCTGCGCGCCCTCCATCTGGCGCAGGGCCTGGCGGCGCTGGGATTCGGTATCGGCGGCGATGAGGTCGGCGAGCCCCTCGACCGCCGTCAAGTCCAGCTTGCCGGCATCGAAGGCGCGGCGCGTGAATTCGCCCGGCCGGGCCATGCGCAGCCCGAGGGAACCGAGCGCGCGAAAAAGCGCCGCGATGACCGCCTGCCCGCCGTGAACGTGAAACTCGACGACATCCTCGCCGGTGAAGCTCGCCGGACCGGGAAACCAGAGCACAAGCCCGCGATCGAGGGGCGCGCCGGACTGGGGATCGATAAGGGCCCGCAACGCCGCCCGGCGCGGCGGCGGCTTCGGTTTGCCGGTCAGGCATTCCAGCGCGGCGCCCGCGCCCGCGCCGGAAATCCGGACCACGGCGACCCCCGCCCGTCCCGGGGCGGAGGAAAGGGCATAAATGGTTTCGCCAGAATCGGTTCCGGCCATGACTTCACAATCAGAATCAACGGGAGGAAAATGTTATAACGAATTGATATTAAACGATATCATTCCTCAGCAGGGATCATTTCGGCGGGCATCATCAACCGCCCTACCCGTCCGCCGTCGCGCAAATGGGCCGTCAGGATTTCATCCACGTCGGCCTTGGAGCGAACCGTGTACCACACGCCTTCGGGATAGATCACCACCGAGGGGCCGAGTTCGCAGCGATCCAAGCAGCCGGCCGAATTGACGCGCACGTCGCCCAGGCCCAATTCCTTGGCGCGGGCTTTCATGTAGTCGCGCAGCTTGATCGATTCTTTGCGCGCGCAACTGCCGCGCGGATGATTCTCGGGCCGCTCGTTGATGCACACGAAGACGTGGCAGCGGAAATGGAGCGGCGGATCGTCGGACCGGCGCACGGCGGAAAACTACCTCGAGCCCTTATTGCCGCCGGGACCCATCGCCTTCGCCATCTGCTCGAAAAAGCCGCGTTGCAGTTGTTCGAGTCCTTGAATCCCCATGGGCATCCAGGTCTTCACCAGGGTCTCGGGGTCCATGGCGGCCATGTTCGCCTTCATGCGCTTGGTCGCCTCGGCGACCAGTTCTTCCTGCGCCGCGCGAATGTCGGGCAGGCCGAAAAAGGTCCGCGCTTCCTCGGGCGTGCAGTCGATGACGATGTTGACTTTCATGACGGTTCTCCGCGCTTCGGCCGTTGCAATCGGCCGGCCGGGCTCCAAAGTAGGGGAGGGCGCGGGACCATGCAACAGCGGCCGCGCAACAACCGCCGCGCAATACCGGCCGCCGAGAAGGAAGAACGAGACCCATGACCGACAACGCGCTCGGCCGGGAAACCAGCCCCTATCTGTTGCAACACAGGGACAACCCGGTCCATTGGCGGCCGTGGGGGCGAGAGGCCTTCGCCCAGGCCAAGGCGGCGAACAAGCCCGTCTTGCTGTCGGTCGGCTATGCCGCCTGCCACTGGTGCCACGTCATGGCCCACGAGAGCTTCGAAAGCGACGCCGTCGCCGCCTTGATGA
>CAYIQU010000093.1:0-6261 GCA_964365645.1 uncultured Hyphomicrobiales bacterium
CGCCTGGTGCTGGCCGACGCGCTCTGGTACTGCAAGACGCGCTTCAAGCCGCGCTTCATGGTCGACCTCGCGACCCTGACCGGGGCGATCATCATTTGCCTGGGCAACGAGCGGGCGGGGCTGTTCTCCAACAACGACGACCTTTCCAAGAACCTCGCCGCCGTCGGCGACAAGGTCGGCGAGAAGCTTTGGCGCCTGCCGCTCGGCCCCGAATACAATAAGCTGATGGATTCGGACGTCGCCGACGTGAAGAACATCAGCGGCAAGCGCGACGCGGGCAGCATCACGGCGGCGCAGTTCCTGGAGCGCTTCGTCGACAAGACGCCGTGGGCGCACCTGGACATCGCCGGCATGGCCTGGACGAACAAGGACCAGGCGGTCGTGCCCAAGGGCGGCACCGGCTACGGCGTGCGGTTGCTCGATCGTTTGGTCGCCGACCATTACGAGGACGGCGCGAAGGGATAAAATGGCCGAGATCGCGTTCTATCACCTGCAGCATTGGCCGCTGGAAAAGGCGTTGCCCAAATTGCTGGAGTTGACCCTTGAGAGGGGCAAGCGGGCGGTGGTTCTGCTAGGGACGCCCGAACGGGTCGAACCCTTGAACGCGGTGCTTTGGACTTTCGATCCCGATGCCTGGCTGCCCCACGGCAGCGCCGCGGATGGCAACGCGGCCCTTCAGCCGGTTTGGCTGACGGCGACGGACGAAAACCCGAACGGGGCGCAGTATCTGTTCTTGGCCGACGGCGCGGCCTCGGCGCGGGTCGCGGATTTCGAGCGTTGCTTCGAATTGTTCGACGGCAACGATCCCGACGCGGTCGCCGCCGCCCGCGATCGCTGGAAAGCCTACAAGGATGCCGGCCACGCGCTCGCCTATTGGCAGCAGACCGAACAAGGCGGCTGGGCGCGGAAAGATTAAACGGATACGTCCGTCACCGTTCCATCCACTTTTTGCAGCGCCTTGAAGATACGCCGGGCGCGGCCGACGGCTTCGGTGTTCTCGGCGTTATAGCGCAACTCGAACAGCAAGCGCCGTTCCCATTCGTCGACGAAATCGCGCGGCGCGTCGGGCGCCGCTTTTTCGCCGAGCAGCGCACCGATCGTCCGGTCGTAATCGGGATGCAATTCCGGCTGGAAGGCGAGCACGGCCTGATCGGTCCACCTCAAGTAGCCGGCGGCGTAAAGCTCGATGCTGCGGCCGGCCATCTCGCGGGGCGTCATGCGCCGGGGGTCGAAGGCGGTTTCATCGCGGCCGGCCGTCGGCTCCGGTAATGCCGCGGCTTCGTCGAGGATGCCGGTTTTGACGAGCGGCGCGTTCGCGACCAGCGCCACCGGCGCCCGGTCGGGACCGAGCGGCGCCAAGCCCGTCCCTAGCCCGACTCCGGGTATGGCGGGAGGATCGAAGGAAACGTTCGCGGGGCGCATGGCGCGCGTCCGCCGCTCGGCCGGCGCTCAAGCCTTGCGCTTGTCGCGGTGGATTTGGCCGCGCAGTTTCTTGACCGAATACATGGCCTCGTCGGCGCGCGCCAACAGGGTGCCGGCGTCGTCCTCGGCGCCGAACATCTGGAAACCGAAGCTGGCGCGCACGGCGATCAGCCGGCCCTGCCAGTTGACCAGGGCGCTGTTGACCATGGCGTCCAGCGTCTCGGCGCGGGTGAGCGCGCCGGCACGATCGGTGCGGGCGAAGAGAATGACGAATTCGTCGCCGCCGACCCGGGCGACGCGGTCGGAATCGCGGACGTTCTCGACCAGGGTTTGCGCGACGCGCTTCAAGACCTCGTCGCCGGCGGCGTGGCCGTAGGTGTCGTTGATCGGCTTGAAGCCGTCGAGATCGACGCAGATCAGGGCGCCGCTTTCCCCGTAGCGCCGGGCGGTGGCGAGCGCGCGCTGCATCTCGGCCTCGAAGCCGCGGCGGTTCAGCAGTCCGGTCAGCGGGTCGGTGATCGCGAGCGATTCCAGTTCTTCGGTCCGCCGCGCGAAGTCGTCGAGCCGCCGGTCGGCATCGCAGACGGCGGCGACGGCGCGGTCGATCGCCTCGCGCGCCTCGGGCGACAGTCCGTCGGCGAGGCGGCCGTCGGCGCGCAACGCGCGGACGATGCGAGAGATGCCCTCGGCGAGCGGGGATTCGTCCCGGCGCGGGGCGAGAAGGGTCAGGGGCGGATTGCGGCGGGCTTTGGCGATGGCGTTCACGGCGGCGGTTCCTTTTTCCGGTGGGGCTATCGGCCCTCTGTCTCCCCGGAAATCAGCAACGAACGTGCCAGCCGAAAGTTAAAAAAAACCTAAGATATTCAATCCGGCCTTAAGATTTGGACCGGCAAAAATTGCCGGGTTGGGGCGTTTTTTGCCGAGAAGACAATAGGTTGGCCTCGGCCCAATTCCTAACGAGATATTTTACGAAGTCTTACCCCGGCCACAGCCAGGCGGCCCCGCGCACGCCGCTGGAATCGCCGTGGCGGTTGGGGCGAAGCGGCGTGTCGGCCCGGTCCGAAAAGACCCAGCGTTGCCACAGGCGCGGCACCTCGGCGTAAAGGCGCGCGATGTTGGAAAGGCCTCCGCCCAAGACGATGACATCGGGATCGAGAATGTTGATGACCGTGGCAAGGGCGCGGGCGAGCCGTTCCTCGTAATGCGCGAGGGTTTCCCGGCAAAAGACGTCGCCGGCCTCGGCCTCGGCGGCGACGGCGTCGGCGGAAATAGAATCGCCGCCGCGAGCGACGTGATCCCGCATCAGGCCGGGGCCGGAAAGAAACGTCTCGATGCAACCGTGCTTGCCGCAATAGCACGCGGGGCCGGGGCGCTCCGCGTCGGCGGGCCAGGGCAGGGGATTGTGACCCCACTCGCCGGCGATGGCGTTGGCGCCGCTCCAGACGCGGCCGTCGATGGCGATGCCGCCGCCGACGCCGGTGCCGAGAATGACCCCGAACACGACGCGCGCGCCGTGGCCGGCGCCGTCGGCGGCCTCGGACACGGCGAAGCAATTGGCGTCGTTGGCCAGCCGCACGGCCCGGCCCGTGGCGGCGGCCAGATCCTTGTCCAAGGGCCGGCCGATCAGGCAGGTGGAGTTGGCGTTCTTGACGAGTCCCGTCACGGGCGAGATCACGCCGGGAATGCCGATGCCCAAGGGCGCGGGCGTTCCCGTTCCGGCCGCCGATCCGATGGCGTCCGATTCGAGCGCGGCGGCCAACTGGGCGACGGCCCGAACCGTCCCCGGATAATCGCCGATGGGGGTGGGAATCCGGCGACGGGCGCGCTCGTCCCCGTTCGAATCGAGGGCGATTCCCTCGATCTTGGTGCCGCCCAAATCAATCCCGATGCGAAGGGTCATGGCGCGGGATGAAAAACGAGAGGAAGGGTCAAATACTACAAGATATTGCGGTCGGGAACATTTCGAGCACAAATAATAGTTTACCCTCGATTCCATCCGCGTTAAACATTCTTTAACGACGTTTTGGGCCTAATCATGCTGTTGAAACCGCGAAGATCGGAATCCCCAAAGGACCAAGCTCCCATGGCGAGTTCTCTCGGCATTACCCAAGACGGACTCAAGGCCGCGCTGCGGATCAAGGACGATTACCGCAAGGGCGAACCGCTGTGCGTGCCCGGCGAGCGTTCCCGCATCCTGCTGCCCGAATACCTGATGAATCATAATCTCGACCTGCGCGATTTCGAGGACCCACTGCCGCTCGCCATGGTCGCGGCGCGCGATCCGGAAGCGCCGATGGCGCTCGCCGCGGCGGCGCGGATGAGTCCGCTCGGCTCGAAAAGTCCGCTGATCAACGGCCTTTTCCAGGTGATGGGCGAGACCACGCGCCACGACATCGTCAAGCGGTGCGTCGAGTTGATCACGTCGAACGCCTTCAGCCCGGAAACCATCGCCGAGGTGCGCCGCCAGACGTCGCGGGTCATCATCAACACGCGCGAGGAATTCACCTTGGCGCTGCGCCAGAACCTGCAAGCGATCATGGAAGGCAGTATCGCGCCGCGCCAGTTCGTGCATGAGTTCTTCGCGTTGACGGAAGCGGGCAATCTGCGCAACGAGATTCGCAAGAAACTGCTTCTCAGCTTGCTGTTGTCGCCCAATATCCGTCCCAGCATCAAGTTCCTGATGCTGGAAAACTTCCAGCGGATGCCGCGCACCGTGCGCCTCGGCATCATCGGGGCGGTCTTGAAGGCGGAACCGTCTCGGCATCTCGACATGATCAAGGAAGAGCTGCGCTGGATCGTGACCCAGGAGCGGGCGGATATCGTCGCCGCGCCGCGCGGGCCGAACTGATCTTTTTTTTGCGGTTGTTCTCCGGGGCCGGCGCTTCTAAGTTACGCCGCCGCGTCCTTTTCCCTTTGACCGTCCTCGCTCCCATGTCCGATCCCGCCGGCCGCCGCTACGTTTCCGAGGAAATCGCCGCGCCCGGCGAGACGCGCGAAGTCGCCCCGGGCGTTTTCTGGCTGCGGATGCCGCTGCCCTTCAAGCTCGACCACATTAATTTATGGCTGCTCGCCGACGGCGACGGATGGACGATCGTCGATACCGGCATTGCCCGGCCCGAAGTCAAGGAGCTGTGGGAACGGATTTTCGCCGCTCGTCTCGGCGGCAAGCCCGTGCGGCGCATCGTCGTGACCCATTTTCATCCCGATCACGTCGGGCTGGCCGGCTGGCTGCAGGCCAAGACCGGCGCGGAAGTTTTGATGCCGTTGGCGGAATGGGCGTTCGCGCGGATGTTGAGCCAGGACGAAAGCGACGAAACCCACGCGGCATCGGTCGCTTTCTACCACGCCGCCGGATTCGACGCGGGACAGATGGCGGCATTCGAAGGCCGCCGTGATCGCTACGCCTCGTCGGTGTCGACCATCCCGCGCGTCATGCACCGCCTTCGCGAGGACGACGTCGTCCCGATCGGCGGGCACGGCTGGCGAGTGATCGTCGGTCTCGGCCATTCGCCCGAACACGCCTGCCTGTGGTGCGAGGACTTGCGCGTCCTGATTTCCGGCGATCAGATTTTGCCGCGCATCAGTCCGAACATCGCGGTTTGGCCGAACGAGCCGAACGCCAATCCGCTCGCCTTTTATCTCGGCTCGTTCGCCAAGTTTCGCGGCCTACCGGACGACGTGCTGGTGTTGCCGAGCCATGATCGTCCGTTTCGAGGCCTCGACTGGCGACTCGACGAACTCGCCGACCATCATCGCGAACGATTGCAGCGCACCTGGGATGCCTGCGCCGCGCCCTTGAGCGGAACCGAGGTTTTGAAGCGGCTGTTTGAACGACCGCTCGATCCCCATCAGTTGATGTTCGCCATCGGCGAGTCGCTCGCGCACCTTCACTGGCTGGCGACGGACGGCGCGCTTGCGCGCGAAATCGGCGCCGACGGCGTGCACCGGTTCCGGCGGGCGAAAGCGTTCGGGTGAAGGGCGATCAGCGCATCGCGACGGTGCGCGGCGCCTCGTCCGGATTGTCGAACGTCAGCGTCGCGGTCGTGCCGCAGTAGAGACCGTAGAGGGTCTCGATCACCGCGCTCGCCTCCTCGCCGTTGAGGGAATAGAAGATCGTCTGGGCGGCGCGGCGGGTTCGCACCAGCTGATCGCGGCGCAGGCGGGCGAGATGCTGCGATAGCGCCGATTGGCTGAGTCCGATAATGCGCTCCAACTCGCCGACGCTTTTTTCACCGGGAACGAGCTGACACAAAATCATCAAGCGATGTTGGTTGCTCATCGCTTTCAAGAGCGTGCTGGCGCGCCGGGCGTTGCTCTGAATCGTCTGCAGGGCGGCGGCGGAAGGGGTTTCGGCGTCCATGAAAACTCCTGGGATTCTCGGTCGATGACATCTGATTCGGGGAAACAGGGATTCGGTCGCCGCACCGCGCGGGTAGCCCCCAATTCCATGCGCGTAAACTAATAAACATGCCGGTCATGTACCATCAAAAAATGAAAACGTTATATGCACTGCAACAATTTAATCCATTGGCCGGCTAGAAAATGGAAAATAACACTCCGAAAGGGTTTATATGAAACACGGTTGAATGGTCCTCTATATGAGAACTTTGACGGCCATTTGTTTTAAACGAACTGTCGAATGCCTTTAAGAATCGCGGTGGAATACGGCCAAAGATTAGAATGGTGCGACGCAGTATTTACGTTGCGATGCAATATAGAATTTTAAACGGTATCGCCTCGAAAAGCGGCCGAAAGGATGATTTCGCGGGCGACTCGCTTTTCCTCGAACGGCCGGGGCGTTGCAACGGGACGGCCGATGCCCATATGAAAGCACCACCA
>CAYIQU010000094.1:0-6259 GCA_964365645.1 uncultured Hyphomicrobiales bacterium
GGAAAGCGGCGAGATCGAGGTGGCGCCGCTCGCCTTCATGCGCGGCCGCACGCAGACCAACGCGTTCGCCATCCTCGACGAGGCGCAGAACACCACCGCGGTGCAGATGAAGATGTTCCTGACGCGCCTGGGCGAAGGTTCGCGCATGGTCGTCACCGGCGACTTGAGCCAAGTCGACCTGCCGCGCGGGATTCGCTCGGGGCTACGCGACGCCATGGAAACGCTCGTCGGGGTCAAGGGCGTCTCGTTCACCGAGTTCAGCGACGAGGACGTGGTGCGCCACCCGCTGGTCTCGCGCATCGTGCGCGCCTACGATCACGTCGAGAAGCGCCGCGGCGCCTCCGTGCGCTACGAGCACGACAAAGCCGATCGCGCCGATGCCCCGCCCCAACCCGGGACCGAAAATCGCCCGGGGCCGAAGACCGAATGACGACGAAACGCCCGCCGCGCCCGCTCGCGCCCGCGTCGATGCTGCCCGCGCCGACGCTGCCCGCGTCGATGCTGCCCGCGCCGACGCTGGAGGTCGACGTTCTGATCCGCGCGCCGGCGTGGCGCCGGGCGCTTCCCCATGCCCGCCGCCTGGCCGAGACGGCGGCCGGCGCCGCGTTCGCCGCCGCGGCGGGCGCGAAACGCGCGAGGCAGGGGATGGCGGTGGAAGCCGCCGTGGTGCTGGCCGACGACCGGACGGTGCGCACGCTCAACCGCGACTGGCGGGGCCAGGACAAGCCGACCAACGTGCTCGCCTTCGCCGCCGGCGAAGGCGTCGTCGTCCGGCCCGTTCCGGGCGAGCCGCTGGCGCTGGGCGACGTGGTGGTGGCGCTGCAAACCGCGCGCGCCGAAGCGAAGGCCGAGGGCAAGCGGCTCGCCGATCATTTCCGCCACCTCGTGGTTCACGGCATGTTGCATCTTCTCGGCCGCGACCATCGCACCGACGCCGAGGCCCGGCGCATGGAACGGCTGGAGACGACCGTGCTCGCCGGCCTCGGCATCGCCGACCCGTACGCGGATCGGGCGGGCGCGCCGCGCCCGAAGCCGGCGCGTCCGAAACAATCCCGGAAAAAACCGGCTCGCCGGGGCCAAAGACCGGGCCAAAAACCAAGCCAAAGACCAAGCCAAAGACCAAGAAGGACCTTGCGATGAGTCCCGACACGCCTTCCGCCAAGCCCCCGGCCGTCGCGCCGGCAAGGACGAAACCCTCGCGGCTCGGCCGGTTGTTCCGTTGGCTGCGCGACCTGCGCGAGGGCGAACGGCGGCTGAATCCCACCCGCGAGAAGTTGAGCGCGTTGATGGAAGAAGCCGCCGCCGCCGCGCCGGGGACCGGCGAGGCCGAACGCCGCCTGCTCGCCAACATCCTGTCGCTGCGCCGGCGCACCGTGGCCGACGTCAAGATTCCGCGCGCGGCGATCGTCGCGGTCGAGGCGGGAGTTCCCTTCGGCGAGCTGGTCGAGATGCTGGTGCGCGAGAACCACTCCCGCCTGCCGGTCTACCGCGAGACCCTGGATGACGTCATCGGCATGATCCACATCAAGGACGTGCTCGCCTGGCGCGGACGCGAATCCGAATTCGCGCTCACCGGCATCATGCGCAAGATCCTGTTCGTGGCGCCGTCCATGCACGTTCTCGAGCTGCTTTTGGAGATGCGGGTCAAGCGCATCCACATGGCGCTGGTGGTGGATGAATTCGGCGGCGTCGACGGCCTCGTCACCATCGAGGACCTGGTCGAGGAAATCGTCGGCGAGATCGAGGACGAACACGACGTCGGCGACCGGCCGATGCTGGCGCGCCTGGCCGACGGCGCGTTCGAGGCGGACGCGGACGTGACGCTGGGCGAATTCGAGCGCGAATCGGGAATGGTCTTTTCCGACGAGGATCGCGGCGAGGTCGAAACCTTGGGCGGCCTGGTCGTCGCCGCCGCCGGCCAGGTTCCGATTCGCGGGCAACTGGTGCGCCACGCCTCGGGGCTCGAATTCGAGGTGCTCGACGCCGATCCCCGGCGGATCAAGCGCCTGCGCATCCATCGCCGCTCGCCGGCGCAAGGCGCCAAGGCGTGATCGCGCTCCGCCGGCGCATGGAGGCGCTTACCGGTTGGCGGCGGCGCGGGCTGGCGTTCGCGCTCGGCGCGCTCGCCGTCCTCGCCCTGCCGCCCTTTCATCTTGTTCCGGTCCTCGCCGTTTCCTTCACCGGATTGGCGTGGCTGGCGCTGGGGCCGACCCGGCTTTCGCGCCGGGCGGCCTTCGCCGCCGGATGGTGGTTCGGCGCGGGCTTCTTCGCCTTCGGCCTTTATTGGCTGGCGAACGCGCTTTTGGTCGACGCGGCGCGCTTCGGCTGGATGATTCCGTTCGCGGTCGGCGGCATGGGGGCGGGGCTCGGTCTTTTCACCGGGCTCGCGGTCCTGCTCGCCCGTCTCGCCGTCGATCGGCTCGATCCGTCCCCCGTTCCGCGCGCGTTGTGGCTCGCGCCCGCCTGGGTTCTGTTGGAATGGCTGCGCGGCATCGTGCTGACGGGATTTCCGTGGAACCTGATCGGCACCGTCTGGATGGTTTCGGACGCGATGATCCAGCCCGCCGCCTGGGGCGGCGTGCATCTTCTGTCGTTGATGACGGTCGCGTTGGCCGTGCTGCCCGCCGCGCTCGGCTGGCGCCGGGCGGACGATCGCGCGGGCGCGCGGCTGATCGCCGCCCTGCTGATCGGGGTCCCGGCGGTGTGGTGGGCGGCGGGCGCGGCGCGGCTCGCGCGGGTGGGTCCGGCGGCCGACGGCGCGGTGGCCGGCGCGCGGCTGCGCCTGGTGCAACCCGCCATCCCGCAAAATTTGAAATGGGACCCGGCCGAGCGGCGCGGCCACGTCGTCAAGCAGATCGCCATGAGCCGCGCGGCCGGAACGGCGACCGCCGCGCCAACCCACGTGATCTGGGCGGAAACGGCGGCGCCGTTTTACGTCGATCGCGACCCGGCGTTGCGCGCGGCCTTGGCCGAGGCGGCGCCCTTGGGCGGCGTGCTGATCACCGGCGCGCCGCGCGCGACGCAAATGCCCGGCCGCCCCCTCGCCCTTTGGAACAGCCTGCACGTGATCGACGCGACGGGCGCGATCTTGGCCACGTACGACAAGTCCCATCTGGTTCCGTTCGGCGAATACATTCCCCTGCGCGCGTGGCTGCCCGGCTGGATCGCCAAGGTCGCCTACGGCGAGGTCGAGTTTTCCCCGGGGCCGGGGGTGACGCCGCTGCCGGTGCCGGGCTTGCCGGCGGCGTCGCCGCTGATTTGCTACGAGGCGATTTTCGAGGGCCGCGTGGTCCCCGGGCGCGGGCCGCGCCCGGGCTGGCTTCTCAATCTCACCAACGACGCCTGGTACGGAATGTCGCCGGGGCCTTATCAGCACTTCGCCGCCGCCCGGATGCGCGCCGTCGAGGAAGGCTTGCCGCTGGTGCGCGTCGCCAACAACGGCATTTCGGCGATCGTCGACTCGCTGGGCCGCGTGCGCGCTCATCTCGGGCTCGGTCGCGAAGGCGTGGTCGACGGCCCGCTGCCGGTGGCCCTGCCGCCGCCCTTGTTCGCGCGCCTGGGCACGCTCGCGACGCCGCCCGCGCTCGCGGTGTTGGCGCTGATGCTCGCCTATTCCGGCCGCCGTCCGCGACGGCGGCCGGAATAATCGGCATGCGGGAAAATGTCCTTGTTCTGTTCTCGGGTATTGCATCCCTTGGAGAATCGTGGACATCAGCGTTGTTCCGGGATTTTGGCGTTGTTTCCGCACCCCGGGGCGGCTTAATCTACGGCCCTTCGCGATGCCGGGAGATGTGCGGGGCGCTTTTTCCGGGCGCGTCGCCGCCCGCAAGCGAAGCGGGTTCCCGCAGCCGGGCGCGCACGCCTCCCTTGCATACCGCTGTATGCTCCCGTACAGTGACCGCGATAGGAACCGCGCCCGCGGGCGCCGGAAGCAAGAACCCCGATTCACGAGATCGTGACGGCAACAGCAAAGATCGAACGGACAGCCATGGTTGGACGCAAGCCCGGAAGACCGCGCGGACGCAAATCCGCCGGCGGTAAAATCCAAAAAGAGAAGCGCCTGCCGCCCGGCGTCGCCAATCCGGTCGACGTTCACGTCGGCAACCGGGTGCGGCTGCGCCGCACGCTGCTCGGCCTAAGCCAGGAAAAGCTCGGCGCCGCGGTCGGGCTCACCTTCCAGCAGATCCAGAAATACGAGCGCGGCGCCAACCGCATCGGCGCCTCGCGGGTCTACGAATTCAGCCGGATCCTCGACGTGCCGGTGTCCTATTTCTTCGAGGAGATGTCCGACGAACTGAAGACCCACGAAGGCCGCCTCAAGGCGGGCTTGCGCGACCACGACCAGGACGACATCGAACGCGACCCGCTGGTCAAGCGCGAAACCCTGGAACTGGTGCGGGCTTACTACCGGATCAAAGGCCCCAAGGTCCGCAAGCGCCTGTTCGAGTTGACCAAATCCCTGGCCGGCATCCCCGTCGACGAAGACTGACGGGCTTTCCCCCGCCCCATCTGGTCCCCGGCTCTGTCCCTTGACGTTGGCGGCCGGGGCTGCCACATAATCCGCCCGCCGCGTCTTGCGGCCGTGGCTGGATTTGGACCCCTTGCCGCCACGCTAAACACCGCGCTAAGTGGGCGGCGGCCGCTTTACGCCGATCCCTCGGTCCAGTTTGGGTATTGACGCCAACCAAGCGGAGGGACCGCCATGGCTAAGTCCGATTATCTCTTCACCAGCGAATCCGTGGCCGAGGGCCACCCCGACAAGGTCTGCGACCGCATTTCGGATACGGTGGTCGACGCCTTCCTCACCCTCGATCCGTACGCCCGCGTCGCCTGCGAAACGCTGGCGACCACCAACCGCATCGTCATCGCCGGCGAGGTCCGCCTCGACAAGCGCAAGTGCGGACCCAAGGCGCCGATGCTCAAGAACGGCAAAGTCAACGCCAAGGCGATCGCAAAGCTGGCGCGCGAGGCGGTGCGCGACATCGGCTACGAGCAAAAGGGCTTCCACTGGAAAAAAGCCAAGGTCACCGTCCTGCTGCACGGCCAGTCGGCCGACATCGCCATGGGCGTCGACGCCAAGGGCAACAAGGACGAAGGCGCGGGCGACCAGGGCATCATGTTCGGTTACGCCACCAACGAAACCGCCGAGCTGATGCCGGCGCCGATCCAGTTCGCGCACAACATCCTGCGCCTGATGGCCGAGGCCCGCCACGCGGGCAAGGAAACGATGCTGGAACCCGACGCCAAGAGCCAGATCACGCTGCGCTACGTCGACGGCCGTCCGGTCGGCGCGACGGCGATCGTCGTTTCGACCCAGCATTCGGCCAAGGTCGATCAGGATCAGGTGCGCGAGATCGTGCGGCCTTACGTGCTCAAGGTCCTGCCCAAGGGCTGGATGTGCGACGAGAAGCATTTCTACGTCAACCCGACCGGGCAGTTCATCATCGGCGGGCCCGACGGCGACTGCGGCCTGACGGGCCGCAAGATCATCGTCGACACCTACGGCGGCGCGGCCCCGCACGGCGGCGGCGCGTTCTCGGGCAAGGACCCGACCAAGGTCGACCGCTCGGCGGCCTACGCCGCGCGCTATCTGGCCAAGAACGCGGTCGCGGCCGGGCTGGCGGACCGCTGCACTATCCAGTTGTCCTACGCCATCGGCGTCTCCAAGCCCTTGTCGGTCTACATCGACACGCACGGCACCGGCCGGGTGGACGAGGAAAAGCTCTCGCGCGAACTGCAAAACATGGTGAACCTGTCGCCGCGCGGCATTCGCGAACACTTGAGCCTGAACAAGCCGATCTACGCCCGCACCGCCGCTTACGGCCACTTCGGCCGCAAGCCGGAAAAGGACGGCGGCTTTTCGTGGGAGCGCACCGACCTTGTCCCGGCGCTCCGTTCCGCCTTCAACGTCCGATAATTTGCCCCCCGCCGGCGGCGGCGCAGGTAACTTTGCCGCCGACGCGGGCGACGCGGGACGTCCGCGTCTTTACGGCCGTCGCCAGGGGCGCAAGTTGCGCCCGCACCGCCAGGGCCTGATCGAGACGCGACTGCCCGAGGCGCGCCTGGCGCTGGAACCGCCGGGGACCATCGATCCGGCGCGCCTGTTTCCGTTCACGCCGCGCGCGATCCGGCTGGAAGTCGGGTTCGGCGCGGGCGAGCATCTGGCGCATCAGGCCAAGAACAATCCCGACGTCGGCTTCATCGGCTGCGAGCCGTTCGTCAACGGCGTCGCCGCGCTGCTCGCGCGCGTTGCGGCGGA
>CAYIQU010000095.1:0-6246 GCA_964365645.1 uncultured Hyphomicrobiales bacterium
AGGGTGATGATGGCGCCGGACGGCGGCGACGGCGGCTCGGATGGCGCGGACATCGACGCAACCGGCGGCGCAACCGGCGGCGCGCAAACCCGTGTCGCCGCGCTCAATCCGTCGTCGATGACGAGGATCGTCACATCGTCGCGCAGGGCCTTGTCGTCGGCGCCCGCCAACGCCTGGGCGACCGCCGCCAGGCGTTCGGGCGGCTGGGCGCGGGCATCGCGCGCCAGCATCTCCTTGAGGCCGTCCAGGCCCAGTTCGCGGCCGTCCGCGACGTATCCTTCGGTCACGCCGTCGGTGAAGACGTAAAGCGCGCCGCCGGCGAGCGCGGCTTCGGCTTCCGGAAACGCTTCGTCGGGATCGCCGGGAACGATGCCGACCGGCGGCGTGTCCGCCGGAAATTCGGTGAACGAGCCGTCGCGCCCGTGCAACTGCAACGGCTCATGCCCGGCGTTGCTGAAGCGGACGATCCCGGTCCGGGGATCGTAGAGGCCGATCACCATGGTGATGAACATGCCGCGCGTCGCGGTTTCGGCGATTTCGAAGTTGATCTGGCCCAGCAGCCGCCCCGGCTGATGCACCGTCCTTCCCAGGCAACGGAACAGGCTGGCGGCCTTGGCCATCATCAGCGCGGCGTTCATGCCCTTGCCCGACACGTCGCCGAGCGCGAAGAAAATCCGCCCGTCGGCCAGGCGGAAGAAATCGAAGAAGTCGCCCGAGACCGTCCGCGCCGGCAGGTTGACGCCGTGCACCGGAAAATCGGGGCCTTCCGGCGCCGGCAGCAACGAGCGCTGAATCTCGGCGGCCAGTTCCAGTTCGCGCCGGACGCGCTCCTGCTCCACCAGCTTGGCCGCCATCCGCGCGTTCAGGATCGCCAGCGCCGCCGAGGACGCCAAGACCTCCAGCAGCACCAGGTCGGCGGGCGCGAACAGGCTGTCGCCGCCGCGCTTGTTGATCAGTTCGATGGCGCCGATCCGTTCGTCCTTCACGCTCAAGGGCGCGCACAGGATCGAGCGGGTGACGAAGCCGGTCTTGGCGTCGACGGCGCCGTGGAACTGGGGGTCCCGGCTGACGTCGCGGACGATCTCGCCCCGGTTCGCCTGCACCGCGCGACCGACGATGCCCCGGTCGGCGTCGATGGTCAGGCCGACGATGTCGGTCGGGCCGACGCAGGCGTGGCAACGCAAGTGCCGGCCCGCCGCGTCGAGCATGAACAGCGCGCCGGCCTCGGCCCCGACGTGGTCGGCGATCCGGCGAAGCGCGCCGGCCAGCGTGCTTTCGATATCCAGCGTCGAGGCGAAGTCCCGGCCCATGGCGGCCAGCAGTTCCATCGCGTCGTCGCCGGCGCGGTTGGCATCCCGCCTTGCCGAGGTCGCCGTCGGGGTCCGCATCGTCCGTTCGCGCTCCGTCACGATTTCACCCGCACGTAGTCGCCCGGCGCGTCGGCCAGGATTTTCAGCCCGCCGGCCTCCGGCGCGCGGCCCGGGATCGTTCCCCCGGCGAAGGGTCGAAGCCACTCCATCCAGTCCGTCCACCACGACCCCTCGCGCCAGTCGGCGCCGTCGAGCCAGGCGTCGGGGGTCGCGGTTTTCTTGGCGTTGAGCCAGAAGCCGTATTTCTTCGCCGCCGGCGGGTTGATGACGCCCGCGATATGGCCCGAGGCGGCCAGCGCGAACCGCACCGGCCCGGACAACAGCCGGGTCGCCGCGAAAACCGATTTCCAGGGCGCGATGTGGTCTTCCCGCGTCGCCAGCAGGTAGGTCGGAACCGCGATCCGGCCCAAATCGATGGGCACGCCCGCCAAGGACAGGGCGCCCGGCTCGATCAGCTTGTTTTCCAGGTACATCTTGCGGAGATAGAACTTGTGCATCATCGCCGGCATCCGCGTCGCGTCGGCGTTCCAGTAGAGCAGGTCGAACGGCGGCGGGTCGCGGCCGAGCAGGTAGTTGTTGACGACGAACGACCAGATCAGGTCGTTGTCGCGCATCAGGTTGAACACCCGCGCCATCTGGTGGCCCTCGAGATAGCCCTTCCGGTCCATGTGCTTTTCGAGCAGCGCCAACTGCTCCTCGTCGATGAAGACGGCGAGTTCGCCGGCATCGGTGAAATCGAGCATGGCGGTGAGCAAGGTGAGCGAGGCGAGCCGGCTGTCCTTCCTCGCCGCCAGCCACGCCGCGGTGCAGGCCGCCAACGTGCCGCCGATGCAATAGCCGACCAGATTGACGTTCTTCTCGCCGGTCGCGCGGGCGACGGCGTCGAGCGCGGCCAGCGTGCCCTCGGTCAGGTAGTCGTCGAAGCTCTTGTTCGCCAGCGCCGCGCCGGGATTGACCCAGGACACGACGAACACCGTCTGCCCCTGCTCGACTCCCCAGCGAATGAACGAGTTCCTCGGCTGCAAGTCTAGGACGTAGTACTTGTTGATCCACGGCGGCACGATCAACAGCGGCCGGCGCGCGACGCTCTCGGTTTGCGGCGCGTACTGGATCAATTCCATCAAGTCGTTGCGGAAGACGATCTTGCCCGGCGTGGCGGCGATGTTCTCGCCCAGCCGAAAGGCGCTTTCGTCGGTCATGGAAATCCTGAGCCGGCCCTCGCCTTTTTCCATGTCGGCGAGCAGGTGGTCAAACCCGCGGGTCAGGTTGGCGCCCTTCTGTTCGGCGGTGGCGCGCAGCACTTTGGGATTGGTGGCGGGGAAGTTGGTCGGCGCCATCGCGTCCACCACCTGGCGGATGTAGAACTCGGCGCGGCGGCGGGCGGCGGGATCGAGTTCGGACGCCAGCCGGGGCAAGCTCTTCAGCCAATTGGCGCCGAGCAGGTAGGCCTGCTTGAGGAAATCGAAGGCGGGTTCTTGGTCCCAGGCGTCGTCCTTGAAGCGCCGGTCGTCGGGCGCGGGTTGGACCACCGGCGGGGCCTGTTCCCCGGCGAGCCTCGCGGCATACGCGCGCCACAGCCGGGCATGGTCGCGCCACAGGCCCGCCTGGGCTTCCGCCAGCCGGACGGGGTCCTTGGCCAACGCGTCGGCCAGTTGGGTGAAGGATTTGGCCACCACCCCGGGATGGGGGATTTGGAATTCGGCGTCCTCGCGGCCGCGCTCCAGCGAGGCCGCCGTGACGGCGGCCAGCCGTTCCGAAAGGCGCGGGCCGTCGTCGACGGCGGCGACCTCGGACTCGCTTTCGGCGGCGGCGGTCTTCCGCGTCTGTTTATTCATCGTTCGAGAATACGCCAAACCGGCGCGTCCCGCCATGCGGGGAAGAGCGTTAACGGGGCCCGATCACGTCCCGGTAGGCGTGCCAGGTGGCGTAGCCCAAGAGCGGCATCACCACCGCAAGCCCGAGAAAAAGGGTGATAACCCCGACCCCCGTCAACACCACGATCAGCGCCGCCCAGCCGAACATCACCTGCCAATTGGCCCGCACCGCGCGGATGCTGACGGCAATGGCCGTGAAGACGTCCACCGGCCGGTCGATCAGCATGGGAAAGGAAAAGGCGCTGATGAAGAAGATCGCGGTGGCGATGATCGCGCCCACCGCCGTGCCGACGGCGAGAAACGCCGTGCCGCGCAGCGAGAACACGATGTCCTCGACGAATCGGTCCAAGGGCGGCGGGTTGTGGCCCCAGAACAGGGCGAACAGGATCGCCGCCGCCAGCGCCCAGACCAGAAAGACCAGCATCAGGACGACACCCATGGCGCCGATCTGGCCCATGTTGGCGCAACAGGCCCGCGCCACCGGCCCGGCCGAGGGCGTTTCGCCTTTTTCCAGGCGGCGGCTGATTTCGTAAAAGCCGACCACCAGGAACGGCGCCAACAGGACGAACCCGCCCGCCAGCGGCAGCACCAGGGAACCCATGTCGAACGCGAACAAGCCGACGCTCAAGGCGAAGCTGACGACCACGAAGCCGGCGCCGTAGCCGAAGCTGAGCAGCGGCGCCCGGCGGACGTCCATCCAGGCCGCCGCCAGCCAGCGCCCCGAGGCGTCCACGGGAACCCGCCGGATGGTCACCGGCAGATCGTGATTTTCGTTGGCCGTCATCCCCAACCCCCCTCGCCCGCGCCTTCCCGTCCCGATGGAAGGCGGCACTTGCCCGCCCGTTCAAGCTTCGCCGGGCTACTCGGTGGATCGGAAGCGGTATTGCAGCGCAACCATTATGCCCTTGGCCGGCCTGAGCAGCGCCAGCGACCCGCCCAGGATCGTCGGCGCCCAGAGAACCATGTGCAGCCACAAGGGCGGCTGGTAGAGCAGCTCGACCGCGAGCGCCGCGCCCACCACCGCGAAGCCGAGAATGAGGATCACGAACACGATCGCCCCGTCGCCAACGTCGTGCCCGCCGAAGCCCAGCCCGCAAGACGAGCAGCGGTCGGCGATGCGCAAGAACCCGTCGAACAGCGGGCCCCGGCCGCAGCGCGGGCAACGGCCGCGCAATCCCCGAACGACAACGCCGGCGACGTTTCCGTCACCGGCGTTGCTTTTGTCTCCGGAAGGGTCCGGCATGATGGATCAGAAGGAACCCTTGTAGCCGGCGGTGCCCCACCAGTAGATGAAGGTGAACAGGAACAGCCAGACCACGTCGACGAAGTGCCAATACCAGGCGGCGGCCTCGAAGCCGACGTGCTTTTCCGGCGTGAAGTGGCCCTTGGCGGCGCGGAACAGGCACACGATCAAGAAGCAGGTGCCGATGATGACGTGCGCGCCATGGAAGCCGGTGGCGAGATAGAAGGTCGACGAATAGATGCCGTCCTTGAACTTGAAGACGGCGTGCATGTACTCGTAGGCCTGGGTCGCGGTGAAGATCACGCCCAGCGCCACCGTCAGCGCCAGCCCGAGCACGGTGCCTTTCCGGTCGCCCTTGCGCAGCGCGTGGTGGGCGTAGGTCACCGTCGCGCCCGAGGACAGCAGGATCAGCGTGTTGAGGAACGGCAGGGACCACGGATTGAGGGGCTGCACGCCCGCCGGCGGCCACATGGGCGCGGCGACCTTGCTCAGGAACGGCACGGTCGAGTGGAAGAACGCCCAGAAGAAGGCGAAGAAGAACATCACTTCCGAGACGATGAAGAAGATCATCCCCAGGCGCAGCCCGGTTGAGACCACCTCGCTGTGATGGCCCTGGAAGGTGCCTTCGTTGACGACGTCGCGCCACCAGCCGAAGAAGGTGACCAACAGCAAGGCGACGCCGCCCAGGAACAGCCAGATCGGCCCTTCGTGCATGAACCAGATCAGGCCGAAGGCGATCGAGAGCGCGGCGGCGGTGCCCACGGCCGGCCACGGGCTCGGATCGACCATGTGAAAGGGATGCTTCTGGGTCGTGGATTGGCTCGACATATCTTTAGCTCCGTTGCCTTGCGAAAGATGATTGGGCCGTCTGCTTCCGTCCGCCGGCCGGCTCGGCGGCGCGGAAGAAGGTATAGGACAGCGTGATTTCCGACAGGTCGTTCCCGTCGGCGTCCTTGAGAATCGCCGGGTCGACGAAGAAGGACACCGGCATGTCGACGTCCTCGCCCGGCGCCAGCGTCTGTTCGGTGAAACAGAAGCAATCGACCTTGGCGAAAAAAGGTCCGGCCTGGTGCGGCGTGACGTTGAAGGTGGCCTGCCCGCTGACGGGAACATCGGACAGGTTGCGCGCCCGATAGAACGCCAGCGCCTGTTCGCCCACCCGCACGTCCATCGACGCGACCGCCGGCTCGAACCGCCACGGCAGGTCGCGCGCGACGTTGGCGTCGAAGCGGATCGTCACGATCCGATCCGAAATCGCCGACGCCGGCGGCGCGGCGGAAACCTGGGTGGTGCCGCCGTAGCCGGTCATTTGGCAAAACAGCCGATAAAGGGGCACGGAGGCGTACGCCAAGCCGACCATGCCGGCCACCGTCCCAGCGAGGACGGCGGCGAGCCCTAGGTTGCGGCGGCGGCGATCGGCCATGGGTCCCCTCACTCCACCAAGCCTTAGTGGGCGCCCTTGAAGTCGATCTTGGGCGTTTCCTCGAAGGTATGGAACGGCGCCGGCGACGGCACCGACCATTCCAGCGTGGTCGCGCCCGAACCCCACGGGTTGGCGGCGCACTTTTCGCCGCTGGCAAACGTCCGCCAGACCACGATCAGGAAGTAGACCGTCGACAAGATGGTGATGGCCGCGCCGATGCTGGAGACCATGTTCCAGCCGGCGAAGGCGTCCGGATAGTCCGGGATGCGCCGGGGCATCCCCGCCATGCCGAGGAAGTGCTGCGGGAAGAACAGCACGTTGACGCCGACGAAGGTC
>CAYIQU010000096.1:0-6244 GCA_964365645.1 uncultured Hyphomicrobiales bacterium
CCTGCGCCAGGTCGCGCTGGTTGGCCAGCGGTTTGGTCGGTGTGACGGCGATTTTTCCCGGCCGGGGATACCGGTGGTACTCAAGCGCCATGCGGTCGAGGAGATCTTTGGAGGTGGCCATGGGATGAGGATGTCTGGTGCGCGATGTCGAGACTAAGACGTAAGCCATATGTCCCGGATGGCAAAGCCAAAAACGATGGGGCGAGCGGATAAGACGCCGCTAAATCTCGATTTGGCTGCCGAGTTCGACGACCCGATTGGTCGGAAGCTGGAAAAATTCCATGGCGCTGGCCGAACTGCGGACCATCCAGGCGTACAGCGCCTCGCGCCAGCGGGGCAAGGGCGAGGTCATGCTGGGGAGAATGGTCGTCCGGCTGAGGAAATACGAAATCGACATCGGCTCGTAGAAAAAGCCCAAGTCCCCGAACGTGGCGTTCGCCAGCGCTTTCGGCACGTCCGGGTTCTGCATGTAGCCGAAACGCAGCGTCACGCCCCGGATGCCGTTGCCGAGGTCCTCGGACCGGACGCGCTTTTCGGCGGGCACATAGGGGATGTCTTCCACCGAGACGGACAGCAACACGACCCGGTCGTGCAGAACCTTGTTGTGCTTCAAGTTGTGCAGAAGCGCCGCCGGCACTTTCTCGTGCGCCGCGGAAAAATAGACGGCGGTGCCGGGCACCCGCACGGCGCGCTCAGACAGGGACTTGACGAAATCCTCGGGCGTGAGCGCGTCCTGCTCGCGGCGCAGGAAGGTCAAGTCGCGCCCCTGTTTCCAGGTGGTCAGCAAGACGTAGACTAAAAGGGCGACGACCAAAGGGAACCAGCCGCCGTGGGCGATCTTGACGGTATTGGCGGCGAAGAAGACAGTATCGACGATCAGCAGGACGGCGATGATGGTGATCCACGTTCGGCGTCGCCATTGCCACAGCAAGGCCATGACGATGGCGAGAAGCAGGGTCGAGATGAGCATAGTTCCGGTCACGGCGACGCCGTAGGCGGCGGCGAGGTTGCTCGAGCTTTGGAAGCCGAGAACCAGAGCGAGGACGAAGATCATCAGCACCCAGTTGAGGACAGGAATATAGATCTGTCCCATCTCCTTTTCGGACGTATGACGAATGCTCATGCGCGGCACGTAGCCGAGTTGAATGGCTTGGCGGGTCATCGAGAAGGCGCCGGAAATGACCGCCTGCGAGGCGATGATGGTCGCGAGCGTCGCCAGTCCGACCAACGGCAGCGCCGCCCATTCGGGCGCCATGCGAAAGAAAGGGTTCTCGATGGCCGACGGGTCGGTGAGCAGCAGCGCGCCCTGGCCGAAGTAATTGAGAATCAGGGCCGGCAGGACCAGCAGATACCAGGCCAGCCGGATCGGCAGCCGGCCGAAATGGCCCATGTCGGCGTACAGCGCCTCGGCGCCGGTGACCACCAGGACCACCGACCCCATCGCGAGAAAGCCATTGAACCCTTCCTGGACGAGAAACAGGAAGGCGTAATGCGGACTGAGAGCGGCGAGCACCTTGGGGAAGAGGGCGATCCAATGGATTCCGAGGGCTGCCAGCGCGATGAACCACAACACCACGATCGGTGCGAAGAACGTGCCCACGGTTGCCGTTCCGTGCCGCTGGATGAGGAAGAGAAAAAGCAGAACGGCGGCGGTGATCGGCAAGATGAAGGGACTCAAGGCCGGCGCGACCACGTTTAGGCCCTCGACCGCGCTCAGGATGGAAATGGCCGGCGTGATCATGCTGTCGCCGTAGAACAGGGCGGCGCCGAAGATTCCGAGCATTCCAAGAAACGGAATCATCCACTTGCGTCCCTCGGATGCGCGGGTGGCGAGCGCGAGCAGGGCCAGGCTGCCGCCTTCGCCGCGATTGTCGGCGCGCATGATGATGATCACGTACTTGATCGAGACGATGCTCATGATCGACCAGAACACCAAGGACAGCACGCCGAACACGTGCGGCGGATCGATGGGCAAGGGATGCGGCCCGCCGAACGTTTCCTTGATGGCATAAAGCGGACTGGTGCCGATATCGCCGAAGACGATCCCGATCGCCCCGAACATAAGGGCGGCCACGGAACTGCCGCGAGGGCTGGCGCTTGGATTGGTCATGGGGTGATGTTTCAGAGAGACGCTCGGATGAAACCGAAGGGTTCGTTGGGAGCGGGGTGCCCGGCTGTCTCCGCGAAGGGGCTACAAGGAAGATCAGGGACGGGGTATCGTCAAGAAGGATTTCCGCCGTCGCGGGGGCGGAATTAACATATTTGCGCTTGACCGCCGCCGGCCGGAGGAAGGATTCACCCCGGTGAATTGAAGGAACCTGCGTCATGACGGCCAACCGTCCGCCCCAAGTGCCCAAGGTCATCGGCCATCGCGGCGCGGCGGGCCACGCGCCGGAAAACACCGTCGCCGCGATCGAGAAGGCGGCCGCGCTGGGCGCGCGCTGGGTCGAGTTCGACGTCAAGCTGACCCGCGACGGCGAATTGATCCTGTTTCACGACGACACGCTGGAGAGGACCACCGACGGCAAAGGCAAGGTCGATGAAACGACGTTGGCCGATATCCGGCGGCTCGACGCAGGCAAGTGGTATCAAGCGCGCTTCGCCGGCGCGCGGGTGCCGACGCTGGATGAGGCGATGGAAGCGCTGGCGCGCCTCGGTCTTGGCGCCAACGTCGAGATCAAGCCCTCGTCCGGGCGCGAGCGCGAAACGGGCGAGGCGACGGCCCGCGCGCTGAAGGCGCATTGGCCCGGCCGGCTGCCGGCGCCGGTGCTGTCGAGTTTCCGCGCCGAGGCGCTCGCCGCCGCGCAGTCCGCCGCGCCGGAGTTTCCCCGCGCCCTTCTGGTGCGCGAGGTGTCCGACGAGTGGCGGAGCCAAGCCGAGGCGCTGGGCGCCACCGCCATTCACTGCAACCATCAGTTCATCGACCGCCACCGGATTCTCGCGTTGAAAGGCGCGGGCTATGCCGTTCGCTGCTACACGGTCAACGACGTCCGCACCGCGACCCAGCTGTTCGCCTGGGGCGTCGAGTCGGTTTTTACCGACTATCCCGATCGAATCCTGGGCGTCTGAGGGGGATTAACCGGGAGTCGCCTTTCGACCGGTTTTGTGCCATTCTGCGCGAATTAGTGGTTTTGAGACATGGGCCAATTCAGCCCGTCGGTCCAAGATCGCTCTTCAAGGGAACCCGAACGGGTCCGATTCGGATATGACCAACAGGGAGACGATGACATGACGATTCAGTTTTCGCTTATCCACCGCGCCGTCGCGCTGGCGGCATTCGCCGGGGTGGCCTTTGGCTCGGTCCCGGCCTTTGCCGCCGACGAGTGCAAGAATCACGGCCGGCTCGATTCGATGTACTGCGACGAGAACGGCGATCTGACCGCCGATCTGCCCAAGGACAAGAAGAAATGGAAAAACCCCTCGACGCTGGTATTCACCTATACCCCGGTCGAGGACCCGGCGGTCTATAAGCAGGCGTTCCAGCCGTTCCAGGACTACCTCACCAAGGTCACCGGCAAGAAAGTCGGCTATTACACGGTGCAGTCCAACGCCGCCGAGGTCGAGGCCATGCGTTCGGGCAAGCTGCACATCGCCGGCTTTTCCACCGGGCCGACGGGCTACGCCGTCAATCTCGCGGGCTACGTGCCGATCGCTGTCAAGGGCGACAAGGACGGCTTTCAAGGCTATCACCTGGCCCTGATCGTCAAGAAGGACAGCCCCTACCAGAAGCCCGCCGACTTGAAGGGCAAGAAGGTGGCGCACACCTCGCCGTCGTCCAATTCCGGCAACCTGGCGCCGCGCGTGCTGCTGCCCAAGCAAGGGCTGGTGCCGGACCAGGACTACAAGGTCATCTATTCGGGCAAGCACGACCAGTCGGTGATGGGCGTCAATTCCGGCGACTACGACGCCGCCCCGGTCGCTTCCGACGTGTTCAACCGCATGTGCGCGCGCAAGACCGTCAACTGCGACGATTTCCGCGTCATCTTCAAAAGCGAGACGTTCCCGACCTCGTCCTTCGGGCTGGCGCACGATCTTGAGCCCGGCCTGGCCGCCAAGATCAAGAAGGCGTTCGAGGAATACCGGTTCACGCCGGAAATGCAAAAACAGTTCGCCGGCGCCGACCGCTTCTTCCCCATCACCTATAAAAAGGAATGGGGCTTGATCCGCGAAATCGCCGAGGCCAGCGGCGAAACCTATTCCCGCGATCAGTTCGAAAAGGAATCGGCCAAGGAAGCCGAAGCCGCCCGCAAAAAGAAAGAAGCCGCCGGGCAGAAGAAGCAGTGAACGACGCGGCGATGCACGGCGACACCGCGAAGGGAGGCGGGGCCGGGAACGGTCCCCCCACCCTCGTCATTCGTGGGTTGCGCAAGGAATACACCAAGGGCGTCCCGGTTCTGCGCGATGTCGATCTGACGGTGAACGGCCACGGCATCACCGCCATCATCGGTCCGTCGGGCACCGGCAAGAGCACCCTGATCCGCTGCATCAACCGGCTGGTCGAGCCGACCTCGGGCCAGATCGTGTTCAAGGGCCAGGACGTCGCCCGTCTGCACGGCCGGGCCCTGCGCGAGGCGCGCCGGCGCATCGGCATGGTGTTCCAGGAATACAACCTGGTCGAACGGCTGAGCGTGATCGAGAATCTGCTGTGCGGCCGGCTCGGCTACGTCAATCCGGTCATGGCCTGGCTGCGCAAGTTTCCCCAGGCCGATATCGACCGCGCGTTCGAGTTGCTGGACGCCGTCGGCCTCGGCGCCTTCGCCGCGCAGCGGGCGGACGCGCTTTCCGGCGGGCAACGCCAGCGGGTCGGCATCGCGCGGGCGCTGATGCAGCACCCCGATCTGCTGCTGGCGGACGAACCGACGTCCTCGCTCGATCCGCGCACGTCGGTCGAGATCATGGAGCTGATCGCCGCGCTGGCCGGCAAGGCGGACATCCCCGTCATCGTCAACATCCATCAGGTCGAACTGGCGCGGCGCTTCGCCACCCGCGTCGTCGGCATGTCGGGCGGACGCATCGTCTTCGACGGGCCGCCGGGGGACCTCACCGACGGGCATCTCAAGACCATCTACGGCGGCGAAGGCTGGCTGGCGACATGACCGCCGCCGCGCCCGCCCCGACCGAACGCCGCCTGCCCGGCATGAGCTGGGCGGCGCGGGCCGGCTGGCTGGCGCTGATCCTGTATTCGTTCTACGCCGCGACCCTGCTCGACATCACCTGGGGGCGGTTCGTCGTCGGGTTGGGTCATGGCGCGCGCTTCCTGGCGCGCATGTTTCCGCCCGATTTCGGCCGTTGGCAGCTTTTGCTCAACGATCTTTCGGAAAGCGTCGAAATCGCGATCATCGCGTCCGCGGTCGGCATCGTGCTGTCGCTGCCCATCGGCCTGCTGGCCGCGCGCAACCTGATGCCGGCCTGGGTCAGTTGGCCGGCGCGGCTCGTGATCGCGATTTGCCGCTCGCTTCATCCGGTGATCGTCGCCATCCTGTTCGTCAAGGCGGTCGGCTTCGGCGCGCTGGCGGGAACGATGGCGTTGATCGTCGCCTCCATCGGGTTCGTCGGCAAGCTGTTCGCCGAGGCGATCGAGGAAATTTCCTTGAAGCAGGTCGAGGCCGTGCGCGCGACCGGCGCGCCCTTCCTCAACGTCATCACGTTTGCCGTCCTGCCGCAGGTGCTGGCCCGGTTCATCGGCTTTTCCACCTATCAGCTCGACTCGAATCTGCGCAATTCGACCATGGTCGGCATCGTCGGCGCGGGCGGCATCGGCGGCACCTTGTTCGCGGCGTTCCAGCGGTTCGATTACGACTTCGTCTGCGCGATCCTGATCGCGATCATCGTGCTGATCATGATTTCCGAGGCCGTCTCGGCCCGGCTGCGAGCGACGTTTCAATAGGAGCGGCGGACCATGACCGGCGACCGGCGCACATGGGAACGGTTCACGCCGCGCGAGCGGATGGCGCGGTTTGTCGCCTACTTCGGCTTGGTCGCCGCGGTCGCGGTCAGCCTGCGGACCATCGAGGTGATCCCCGAATTTTTCTACGACGCGCCCGAACAGATGGCCGACTTGTTTCGCCGGATGTGGCCGCCGGACGCGAAGATCTACCCCGAAACCGTGCATGGCGCGCTGATGGAGACGTTGCACATCGCCACGCTGGGGACCGTGGTGACGGTCTTCCTCGCCCTGCCGGTCGGAATCATGGCGGCGACCAACATCACCCGCAGCGTGACCCTCAACCAATTCGCCAAGCTG
>CAYIQU010000097.1:0-1717 GCA_964365645.1 uncultured Hyphomicrobiales bacterium
TGCAGTCGGGCGTCGCCTACGTCGGCGGCTATCCGGGCGCGCCGGTATCGCACCTGATGGACGTGATGGCCGAGGCCCGCGCGCCGATCCTCGATCCGCTCGGCGTGCAGTTCGAGGCTTCCGCCAGCGAGGCCGGCGCGGCGGCGCTGCTGGGCGCGTCGATCCATTATCCGCTGCGCGGCGCCGTCACCTGGAAATCCATCGTCGGCACCAACGTCGCCTCGGACGCGCTGTCCAACCTCGCCTCGGCGGGCGTCGTCGGCGGCGCGCTGATTATCGTCGGCGAGGACTACGGCGAGGGCGCGTCGGTGATCCAGGAGCGCACGATTGCTACGGCACTCAAATCCTCGATGCCGCTGATCGATCCGCGCTATCACCTGCCGACCATCGTGCGGCTGACCGAGGCCGCGTTCGAGTTGTCGGAAGCCGCCAATCTGCCGGTCATCCTGAGCCTGCGCATCCGCGCCGCGCACATGACCGGCCGTTTCGTCTGCAAGGACAACCGGCCGCCGCCCCACGGGCCGAAAGGCGTTCGGCTGGAGGCCCGCGCCGATTACGGCAAGATCGTCCTGCCGCCCTCGATCTACCTCCAGGAAAAGGCGAAGTTCGAGAAGCGCCTGCCCGAAGCGCAACGCTACATCCGCCGGCACGGCCTGAACGAGCGCCTGGGCGGGAACGGCAAGCCATTCGGCATTATCCTGCAAGGCGGAACCTACGGCGTGGTCCAGCGCGCGCTGCGCCTGCTGGGCGCCGCCGACGCCTATGGCCGCACCGAGATCCCGCTTTTGGTTCTCAACGTCATTCATCCGCTGGTGCCCGAGGAAATCGAGGAATTCATCCGGGGCAAAGACAGCGTCCTGGTCGTCGAGGAGGGCAACCCGGCGCTGATCGAACAACAAGTCCGCGCCATGGCCCAGGCCGCCGGCATCCCGTGCCGGGTGCGGGGCAAGGACGTCCTGCCGATGGCCGGCGAATACATCGGCGACGTGGTGCGCGCCGGGCTGGCCCGCTATCTCGCCGACGCCGGCGACGCGCCCGTCGCGGATCGGGCCAAAAGCCGCAACGCCATCCTCGCCGAGGGACAGGCGAAGGCGCAAGCCGCCCTCAACCTGCCGGTGCCGGCCCGTCCACCCGGCTTCTGCACCGGCTGCCCGGAGCGGCCGGTGTTCACCGCGCTCAAACTGTTGCAGCGCGAACGCGGCCGGATGCACATTTCGTCGGACATCGGCTGCAGCACGTTCTCGACCCTGCCGCCGTTCAACATCGGCAGCACGGTTCTCGGTTACGGCCTCAGTCTCGCCAGCGGCGGCGCGGTCGGCCCGGCGCTGGGACAGCCGACCGTCGCGGTCATGGGCGACGGCGGATTCTGGCACAACGGGTTCATCACCGGCGCGGTCAACGCGCAATGGAACGGCCACGACGGCGTTCTGGTGATCCTGGAAAACGGCTACGCCTCGGCCACCGGGCAGCAGCATCTGCCCTCGACCGGCACGACGCCGTGGGGCCGGCCCATCCGCATGTCCATCGAGCGCGCGCTCAAGGGACTGGGCATCGGCTGGATTCGCCGGATCAACGCCTACGATCTGCGCGCGACGCTGCGCGCCCTGCGCGCGGCGCTGGACCGGCGCGGCCCGGGCCTGCGGGTGGTGATTTCCGACCGCGAATGCATGTTGGCGCGCCAGCGCCGCGACCGGCCGGTGCTGGCCGCCCGCGAGAA
>CAYIQU010000097.1:1727-6229 GCA_964365645.1 uncultured Hyphomicrobiales bacterium
GGGGGGGGGGGCCGGGGGGGGCGGGGGGGGGGGGGGGTTGGGCCCCCCCGGGTTTTTCTGGGGGGCGCCCCCGCCCCGCGACCGGCCGGTGCTGGCCGCCCGCGAGAAGGAAGGCCGCCCGGTCGTCCGCGCCCGCTTCGGCGTCGATGCCGAGGTCTGCGTCGGCGATCATTCGTGCATGAACGTCAACGGCTGTCCGTCGCTGACCCTCAAACCCGCGACCGATCCCCTGAAGGACGGTCCGACGGCCTCCATCGACGCGTCGTGCGTGGCCTGCGGCCTGTGCGGCGAAGTGGTGCGCGCGACCGCGCTGTGCCCGTCGTTCCACGAAGCGCGCCGCACCGTCAACCCGACCCCGTGGCAACGGCTCGGCGACCGCGTGTCGCGCCGCTTACTGGCGGCAATGGGGGCGTGACATGACCGCCGAACGCCCGCTCACCTTGCTCATCGGCGCCCTGGGCGGCCAGGGCGGCGGCATCCTGGCCGAATGGCTGGCCGAGGCGGCCCACGCCGCCGGCTTTCCGGCGCAAGTCACCTCGACGCCGGGCGTCGCGCAACGCACCGGCGCGACCACGTATTATGTCGAGTTGTTTCCCGAACGCGCGCCCGAATCCGATCCGGTGTTTTCGCTGTTCCCCTGCGCGGGCGACGTCGACATGGTGGTCGCGCTGGAACCGATGGAAGCCGCGCGCGCCCTGAGCCTGGGCTTCGTCACCGAGCGCACCACGGTCGTGACCGCGCGCGCGCGGGTCTACGCCATCGGCGAGAAAATCGTCGCCGGCGACGGAACGGCGGACGGCGCGGCGGCGATCGAGGCCCTGAAGCGCGCCGCGCACCGCGTGCTCGCCCTCGACGTTGCCGCCATCGCCGGAGCCGCCGCCCACCCCGCCAACGCCGTCGTGTTCGGCGCCATCGCCGGGGCCGGCGTTTTGCCGCTAACGCCCGAGCATTGTCGCGTCGCCATCGAGACGGTCGGCGTCGGCGTCGCCGCCAATCGCGCCGGCTTCGCCGCCGGATGGGACGCGGCGCTCGCGCCCGCGCCGCCGGCCCCGGCCCAACCCGCGACGGTGTTCGATCCGCCGCCGGCCGCGTTCGCCGCCGCCGTCGCCGCTTGGCCTGCCGAAATCCGCCTGATGGCCGGCCATGCCTTGGCTCGGCTGATCGACTATCAGGGCGAGCGTTACGCGTCTCTATATAAAGACAGGCTGGACGGCCTTGTCGCCGCCGACCGGGCCGCCGGCGGCGCGGCGCGGGAATTCGCCCTCGGCCGGGCCGCCGCCCAGCGCCTGGCGGCCTGGATGGCGTTCGAGGACGTGATCCGGGTCGCCCAGTTGAAAACGCGCCCCGGCCGCTTGGCCCGCATTCGCGCCGAGATGGGGGCCGGCCCCGACGAGCCCGTGCGCGTCATCGACCACCTGTCGCCGGGCCGCGCCGAGTTGGCGGACCTGCTGCCGCCCTTCCTCGCCCGCCTCATCGCGCCGGCGCACGGCGACGCGCCCGGCCCCGGCCTATCCCTGCGCCTGGTCACCAGTTCGCCCATGGGCTTCGCCGCGCTCAAGCTTCTGGCCGCGCTTAAATCCGGGAGGTCCTGGACCTCGCGCTACGCGCGCGAACAGGAATCCATCGAACGGTGGCTGACCGCGATCAAGGCCGCCGCGACGCGCGGCGAGTATGATTTAGCCTGTCGCATCGCCGGACTGGCCGCGTGGACCCGTGGCTATGGACACATCCGGGCGCTGGGCGAAGCCCGATTGACGGACGTTCTGGCCGGTCTTCCGGCCCGATTGGCCGAAGACGCCGCCGCCGTCGCGGCCCAAGTGGACGCCTCGCTGGCCGAAGCCCGCGTCGCCCCCTGCGCCGACCGCTATCCGAGATAGGGAGAAACCCATGACCGCTTCATCGGCCTACAAGTTCGCGCCCGACATCGAGACCGCCTCGCGCGACGCCCTGGCCGCGTTGCAACTCGACCGGCTTAAGCAAACCGTGCGGCACGCCTATGCCAACGTCACCCACTATCGCAAGGCCTTCGACGCCGTCGGCGCCAAGCCCGACGACATCCGCGCGCTCGACGACGTGGCGCGGCTTCCGTTCACCGTCAAGACCGACCTGCGCGATCATTACCCGTTCGGCATGTTCGCGGTTCCGCGCGAACAGCTGGTGCGCGTGCACGCCTCGTCGGGCACGACCGGCAAGCCGACCGTCGTCGGCTACACCGCCCGCGACATTTCCACCTGGGCCGACCTGATGGCCCGCTCGATGGCCTGCGCCGGCGCCCGGCCCGGGAACATCATTCACAACGCCTACGGCTACGGCCTGTTCACCGGCGGCCTCGGCGCCCATTACGGCGGCGAGCGGCTGGGCTGCACCGTCGTGCCCATGTCCGGCGGCAACACCGAGCGCCAGATCGTCCTGATCCAAGACTTCGCCGCCGACGTCCTGTGCGCGACGCCGTCGTATGCCCTGAACATCGCCGAGGTCGCGGAAAAATCGGGCGTCGATCTCGCCAAGGGCCGCCTGCGCATCGGCCTGTTCGGCGCCGAACCCTGGAGCGAGGCCATGCGCGCCGAACTCGACCGGCGGCTGGGCCTCAAGGCGGTCGACATCTACGGCCTGTCGGAAATCCTGGGGCCGGGCGTGGCCTGCGAGTGCGTCGAGGTCCGCGCCGGACTGCACGGCTGGGAAGATCATTTCCTCTTCGAAGTGATCGACGCCGAATCGGGCCGCCCGCTGCCCCTGGGCGAGGCCGGCGAACTGGTCATCACCACCTTGACCAAGGAAGCGCTGCCGATGATCCGCTACCGCACCCGCGACATCACGCGCCTGACGGCCGAGCCCTGCGCGTGCGGGCGCACCCACGTCCGCATCCTGCGCATCACCGGGCGCAACGACGACATGCTCATTATTCGCGGCGTGAACGTCTACCCGTCGCAGATCGAAGCCGTCCTGGTCGGTTTTCCCGGCATCGAGCCGCACTATCAGTTGGTTATCGAGAAAGCCGGCGCGCTGGACGCGCTGCGGATCGAGGTCGAGGCCGCCCCCGGCCGGACCGACGATGCCTCCCGCGACCGCATCGCGAAGGGCATTCAGCACCATATCAAGTCCCTGATCGGGGTCACCTGCGACGTCGCCGTGAAAATGCCGGGCGAGGTGCCCCGGTCGCAAGGCAAGGCCGTTCGGGTGCGCGACTTGCGCAAGGGCCCGGCATGAAACAGCCCATGAAGTCCATCCTCCGCCTCACCCTCAACGGCCGGCCGCGCGAGGACGCGGCCCCGGATAACCTGCTGCTGCTCGATTACGTCCGCGAGGTCGCCGGCCTGACCGGCACCAAGCGCGGTTGCGACGGCGGCGAGTGCGGCGCCTGCACCGTTTTGGTGGACGGCAAGCCCGCCTTGGCGTGCATCACGCTGGCGCACCGCTGCGCGGGGACCCACGTGGAAACGATCGAGGGCCAGGCGACCGAGGGGCGGCTGTCCGGCCTGCAACGCGCCTTTCACGAGTATCTCGGCTCGCAGTGCGGCTACTGCACGCCCGGCATGATCATGGCGGCCGAGGCCCTGTTGCGGCGCCGGCCCGACCCGAGCGAGGCCGACATCCGCGCCGCGCTGGCGGGCAACATCTGCCGCTGCACCGGCTACGTGAAGATCATCGAGGCGGTCCAGGCGGCCGCGCGGGAGGCGTCATGAGCATCGCCGCACCCGGCGGCGTCGGCGAACGGCTGCCGCTGATCGACGGCCCCGACAAGGTCACCGGCCGGGCCCGCTACACCGCCGACGTCGCCGCCCCCGACGCCCTGGTCGGGCGGATCTTCCGCAGCCCTTACGCGCACGCGGAGATTCTGGAACTCGACGTCGGCGCGGCGCGGCAACTGCCGGGCGTCGTCGCCGTCATCACCGGCGCCGATTGCGACAAGACCTACGGCGTTCTGCCCATCGCCATGAACGAATACCCGCTGGCGCGCGGGCGGGTGCGTTATCGCGGCGAGCCGATCGCGGCCGTCGCGGCCCACGACGCGGCGACGGCCGAACGCGCGCTCGGCTTGATCCGCCTCAAGGTCCGCGAACGGCCCGGCTACGACGAGGCCGCCGATGCGCGCGCCGCCGGCGCCGCCCCGCTGCACGACAAAAGCCCCGACAACGTCCAGCGCGAAGTCCATCATGAATTCGGCGACGTCGCGGCGGGATTCGCCCGGGCCGATCTGGTGCGCGAGGAAACCTACCGTTACGCCGAAGTGACCCACGTGCATATGGAGCCCCATGCGACGTTGGCGCGCTGGGACGCCGAGCGCAACCAACTGACCGTCTGGACCGTGTCGCAGGTCCCCTACTACGTGCATCTCATGCTGGCGCGCTGTCTCGGCATCGAGGAAAGCCGCATCCGCGTCATCAAGCCCTTCGTCGGCGGCGGCTTCGGCGCGCGCACGGAAACCCTGAATTTCGAACTGATCGCCGGTCTTTTGGCGCGCGCGGCGGGCGGCGCGGTGAAAGTGGAACTGAGCCGCGAGG
>CAYIQU010000098.1:0-6208 GCA_964365645.1 uncultured Hyphomicrobiales bacterium
TCCGCTGGGGCGGCGCCCGCATCAAGGACCGCTACCGCTGGGCGGCGTGGAAGGGAACCGTCACCATCACCAACGCCGTCATCAACGATTTCGCGGGCTTGGGCTTCGAGCATCTCGAGGAAACCTGCTGGCGCGAATCGGCCACCACCGTCGGCTTTCGCAGCGACACCTACGGCGACGTCGACGCCCTCGAGCTGGACGTTTCGCACCTGGCCACGGCGAAAATCCGCGTGCAGGGCACCATCGACGGCTACGTCAAGGTGGGCGACCCCCTGAAGGGCAACCCCTTCGTCCATTGCCCGACCTTCGAGTGGGAGATCACCGGGGCCGAACTGCTCGCCCAGACGCGGCTCCGCCATGACCTGCCCGGCGTCGAGATGTTCCTCGGTTTCGAGCGCATGAGCGAAAAGCCGGCGCCGCGCGACGTCTCCGGCACCATCGCGGTCGAGCCCAAGAACGGCCCCCACGGCCACCGGCCGGTCTACGTCTTCGCCCGCCAGGTGGACGACGCCAAGGTCTGGACCTCGGGGCTGTTCATTACGTTTAAAAAGTGACGCGGCCGGGCTATAAGCTTGGCCGATGGAAAGCGCGGCGGTAATCGGGACAAAAGCGGCATCGGGTCCGGCATCGGGCCGGGGGCCGATGATCCTGGTCGCGCTCGGCCATTGCGGCACCCATTGGGTCGCCGCGACCTTTTTCACCGTCCTGCCGTTCGTCGCCACCGACTTGGGCCTCAGCTACACCGAGACGGGCTTTCTCGTGTCCGTCTTTTACGTCAGCGCGGCGCTGGCCAACGTGCCTTCGGGGATGGCCGCCGACGTGACCGGCCGGCGGGTCCTGATCCAGGCCCTGGCGTTGCTGGGCGGCGCGCTGGCGCTGGCCGGATTCGGGCTGGTCCCCGGCGGAACGGCGGCGCCGCTGGCGCTGGCCGTCGCGGTCGCCGTCATGGGCGCGACCAACATGCTGTGGCACCCGGCGGCGATATCCTATCTCTCGCTGGTCTATCCGGCGCGCAAGGGCTTCGCGCTTTCGATCCACGCGCTGGGGGCCAATTTGGGCGACGCGGTCGCGCCGCTCGCCGCCGGCGCGGTGCTCATGGTCGTGCGCTGGCCGGAAACGGCCTATGTCAACGCGCTGCCCGCGATCCTGATGGCCGGAATCCTGGTCGTCGCCTTGGGCCGCGCCCGGGGCGGCGATGCCCATCATGTCCGCGTCGGGGATGCGCGCGAATACCTGCGCGGCATGGCGGCGCTCTTGAAGCGCCGGGCGGTGTGGCTGTTGTGCTTCCTGGCCGGGTTCCGCACCGCGACCCAGAACGGCCTGCTCGTGTTCCTGCCGCTGTACTTGACCCACGATCTGAAGGCGAGTCCCGTCGCCATGGGCTTCGCCATGACCATGCTGCAAGTGGGCGGGATGATCGCCGCGCCCTTGGCGGGGCTGTGGTCCGATCGCGCCGGGCGGCGGCCGGTGGTGCTGGCCGGATTGGGCGCCACCACGCTGATCGTGTTCGCGCTGACCTTCGTCGACTCGCTGCCGCTCTACGTCGCCGGCGTCTCGGTGCTGGGCTTTTGCATGTACGCGCTGCGCCCCGTCATCCACGGCTGGATGATGGACATGGCGCCCAAGGAACTGGGCGGCAGCGTCACCAGCCTGGTGTTCGGCACCCAATCGGGATTGGCGACGCTGATCCCGGTGATCGGCGGGGCGCTGGCCGACCGCTTCGGCCTGGTCGCGGTGTTCTATTTCCTGGCGGGCACGGTGCTGTTCGCCAACGTGCTGACCTTGCTGGTGCCGAAAGAGGAACGGGCTTGAGCCGCTACGCCGGTTTCGGCAGTCCGACCAGCAGCGCGACCAGTCCCATCAGCGCCGCCATCGTGCCCAGCGCGACGAAATAGCGCTTGGCGTATTTCTTGCCCAGCGGCGACAGCGTCCGCCACGGCGGCGGGGAGAGCAAGGCGGCGAAGACCGTTTCCTTGACGCCGCCGTCGTGTTCGAGGAACCAGCGCACCAGCAGCCGGTAATAGACCAGGGCGTAGAGATTGACGACCAGCCCGATGCCGAGCGCCACGTCCACGGCCGCCCTCACATCTCCAGGGCGCGGAGATACGTCTCCAGGACCGCTTCCTGCTCGGCGCGGTCGGATTTGTCGAGTTTGCGGATCCGGATCACCTGGCGCAGGACCTTGACGTCGTAGCTCGACCCCTTGGCCTCGGAATAGACCTCGCGGATATCGCCGGCCAGGGCCGCCTTTTCCTCCTCCAGCCGCTCGATGCGCTGGACGAAGGAGCGCAGGCGCTCCGCCGAAACGCCGCCAGTCTTGCCGGGCTTGTTCATGGGGGAATCTCCTGCGGTCTCGGATGGCTCGTGGGTTTGTTCGGTCATTTTTGTTCTTATTCTTCTTGTTGGGGTGTCGCGGGGCGCAAACCATAGGGGGACCTCCCCGGCGCCACAAGCCGCGCGGCCGGGTTATCCACGCTTTCCACAAGGGGGTTCCGCCTCACTCGAACCGCTGGATCCAGTGCAGGTCGTCCCGGCCGATCAGGGGGGCGAGAACCGCCGCCAGCCGTTGGGCCCAGGCCCGGGTTCCGGCCTCGTCCTGGACCATGTCCTGGCGGATTTCGATGGCCGCGTGCGCCAGGCCGGCCGCGCCCGCGTGCAGATCGAGGCTGTAGGCGAGATCGTGCCCCGAATAGGGCAGGTTGTCGCCGATCACCATGTCGCCCGGCCGGCTCAACGCCTCGACCAGCAGCTTCGCCAAGCGCGGGTCGCGGTGCCACAGGACGCCCGCGTGCCAGCGGCGGTCCTCGCCGCCCAGGCGCGGCGTGAAGCTGTGGACCGAGAGCAGGATCGGCGGCCGGCCGCGGCGCCAGATCCGGGCCATCTGGTTTTCCACCGCCCGGTGATAGGGCCGGAACAGGGTCTCGATTCGCTGGAAGCGGGCCGATTCGCTCAAATCCCGATTGCCGGGAATGGCGACGTCGTCGCTGACCTCGACGATGGAGGCCGGATGCCCCGGCGGCCGGTTGATGTCGATCACGAGGCGCGAATAGTTCGCCAGCACGGCCGACGCGTTGAGGTGAACGGACAAGTGCCGCGTCACCTCGGCCGCGCCGATGTCATAGGCGATATGCAGGGAACGCGCGGCTGCATCGAGGCCGAGAGTGCCGAGCGACGCCGGAATCCGGTTGCTGGCGTGGTCGCAAACCAGCAGGATCGGGGCCGGCCCGTCGGGGTTGAGCACCTCGAAGGGCGGCGGGTCTTTGGGGCCGAGCAGGGTGCGGGTCATGGCGCCGCGTTTATAGCGGATTGCGGCGGCAAAGTGGTAGGGGATTGGTGTTTCTCATGCTTCGACAGGTTCAGCATGAGGTCCTTTCTTTATTCTCCTCACCCTGAGCCTGTCGAAGGGTGAGCGCTAACCTCTCGATTGGCTGCCGTCGAAACGTTCTTCAGGACGAAATTTCCCGAACCCATGAATCAGGCGACACCGAGGACCGGCGCGTGGCGGCCGTGGCTGATGTGGGGGCTGGGGGCCGCCCTTTACGGCTACGCGTTTTTCCAGCGCGTGGTGCCGAGCGTGATGGTTGCCGATTTGATGCGCGACTTCGCCATCGGCGCGGCGCTGGTGGGCAACCTGTCGGCCTTCTACTTCTATTCCTACGCCTCGGTGCAGGTGCCGGTCGGCGTGCTGGTGGACCGCTTCGGACCGCGCGTCGTGCTGGCGGCGGGCGCGGCGCTGGCCGGGGCGGGCAGTTTCCTGATGGGCGCGGCGGACGCGCTGGAATTCGCCTACGCCGGGCGGCTTCTGATCGGCGCCGGGGTCGGCGTATCCTTCGTCGCCTCCTTGCGGCTCGCCGCCATCTGGTTTCCGCCGCACCGTTTCGCGCTGCTCAGCGGCTTGACGCTGATGGCCGGCATGGCCGGCGGCATCGGCGGGCAGGGACCGCTGGCCCCCGTGGTCGTCGCCTTCGGCTGGCGCGGCACGCTGCTGACGGCGGGCGCGGTCGCGCTTTTGTTGGCGGCGCTGATCTGGCTGGTGGTGCGCGACAAGCCGGCCGACGGATCGCCCGACCATCTCGAACATCCCCACGATTCGATCCTGGGCGGCTTGAAGGCGGCGCTTCGTGAACCGCAGACCTGGGTGTTGTCCGGCATCGGCATGATGCAGGCCGCACCCTTGCTCGCCTTCGCCGGCCTGTGGGCGGTGCCCTACGCCATGACCGCCTGGGGGCTGGAACGCCCGGCGGCGGCGGGCATGGCCTCGCTGGTCCTGCTCGGCTGGGCGGCGGGGGGACCGATCCAGGGCTGGCTGTCCGATCGCATGGGGCGGCGGCGCCTGCCGATCGTGGTCGCGGGCGGCGTCGCGCTCGTGACCATCCTCGCCATCGTCTATGTGCCGGGCTTGCCGCTGTGGCTGGCGCAAATCCTGTTCGTCGCCAACGGCTTCGCCTGCGCGTTGATGCCGGTGGTGTTCGCCTCGACCCGCGAGGCCAACCCGCGCGCGGTCGGCCCGGCGCTGGCCATCGTCAACATGGCGACCGTGTCGTCGGGCGCGCTGTTCCAGCCCCTGGTCGGCTGGATGCTCGATCGCGCCTGGGACGGCACGCTGGTCGCGGGCGCGCGGGTCTATTCGGTGGACGCGTTCCGCTACGCGTTCCTGTCGCTGGCGGCCGCCGCGTTCCTGGGCTTCGCGCTCGCCTTTTGGGTGCGCGAGCGCCGGCCGGGAGTGTGAGGAAACGGTTGCCGGCGAACCCCGGAATCCATATAATACGTAAAATACGTATTTTGGGAAAAACGGGACGCCCGCATGGCCATTCGCACGGTTCCGATCACCGAGTTCCAGCGCAAGTTCGGCGAGTACCGCGACAAGGCGCTGACCGGCGGCTTGGTGCTGACCAGCCACGGGCGCGAGACCTTGGCCGTGGTTCCGGTCGAATGGTTTCACCGGTTGCGGGCGCTGGAGCGTCAGGCGCTGCGGGTCGAGGAACTGACCGGCCGCGAGATGAAGGCGATCCGCGCCGCCCGTGTTCCCCCCGGACACAAAGACCTCGACCGCGAACTCAAGCCCAGGCGTTGACCGGGATCGCCGACGATGCCGCTGCCCGATCCGCATCCCGGCTTGGTGATCTCCTATTCTTATCTGTGGGCGGACGAGCACGCCGCCGGCCGCGCCGAGGGCGTCAAGGATCGGCCGTGCGCCGTCGTGCTGGTCGCCGAGCGGGCCGAGGGCGGCACGGCGGTCATGGTCGTGCCCATCACCCATTCCCCGCCGACTGATCCCCAAACGGCGGTCGAGATTCCGGTTCCGACCAAGGAACGCCTCGGTCTCGATTCCGGGCGCTCCTGGATCGTCTGTTCCGAGGTCAACCGGTTCCTCTGGCCGGGCGTCGATCTTCGCCGCGTGCCCGGCTCGAAACCGCCGCGCTTCCATTACGGCGTGCTGCCGCCCGCCTTGTTCGAAGCGGTGAAAAAGGCCATCGTGAAATGCCGCGCCGTCCGCCGGCTTCGAGGAACGCCCCGCTAGCGCGAACGCCGGCCGGGAGTGTGAGGCAAGGCGGGGCGGAAGGGACGTTAATGCTTCCGGCTCTTGGCGGCACGGGGGTCGCGTCTTTTACGGGCAACGCTCGCCAGTCGGCCCATGGCGGCCTCGGCCAGGAATCCTGAGCGGTTTTCGCTTACGGCATCGATCTCCTTTACCAGCCCTTCGTCCAGCGTGATGTTGATGCGCACGGCCTTTCCCTGAACCTTGATGAGGGGGATGGTCGTGACGATCGCGCCTTCCCATTCGATCCAGTCCTCGTTGCCGGCCTTGATCTCGGCCAGATCGCGCGGCAACGGGACGGGGTCGCGATCCTCGCGCATCAGATCGACGTGAAGGGCCAGGGCTTCGGTTCCGCCCGCGATCACGCTTTCGAAGGTATCGGCTGCCGACACGCATCCCGGAAAGTCCGGAAACATGATGCCGTAAACCTTCTTCTTCGGGTCGTGGTGGACCAAGGCGATGTAGCGATCCATTGTCTTAACTCCTTTTCCAGTCCCATCCGGCTTGCCGGTAAATGCTGCGAAGCGTTCCGACGGGAATATCCTTTTCAGGATGTGGGACCGTGACTTTTCCGGGTTTCGTCGGGTGCTTGAATTAGAGCATGATGCGGCCAGATGGAACCGCTGCGCCGGAGGGATTTTGCGTCGCGGGCAGGAGAAGGGCGAAGCG